>NC_019791.1:1237476-1546846 GCF_000317795.1 Caldisphaera lagunensis DSM 15908 | reverse complement strand
ATTTTATATGTTCATTTAATGAAGTATAATTGTAAATGGAAGAATAAAGGGAAGTATTATGGTTATAATCAATCCCTGCAATATTGCAGATGAACTGTTTTCTATCCCAGAGTATTTAATAATAACTCCTAATGTAGTGTCCATTGTGGTAGCTCCTCCCATCGCTATTGATGGAGTCCCAAAAAATGAATATATCAATGGGAATAAAGATAGCGTATACGCTTCTCTTAACAAGTTTGATACAAACCCTATTACACCAAAATATGGATTATAAAATGAAACGAATGGCCCTATTAAGGAATACCACCCAGAACCAAGTGAAATAGATAATGAATAATTTAATCCTTGTCTCAATATTAATGATATCAAAAATCCTGCAATTATATCACCTATAATTACCGATAATGTTAATAAAATTCCATTTCTTATTCCTTTAATTGCTGTTCTTAATAGATCTCTAAATGATACGCCTATAACTATACCGATAATTCCCAACAATATGTAAAGCCAATAAACTGCTATTGTTTCAACATCATATATTGGAAATTTAACAAATATCCCTAATAATAACCCCGAAGTAAATACTCCCAATGGGGGTAAAAATTCTTTAAATCTATTTTCCATGTCTCCCACCCATTATTATAGATGCTATAATAACACCAAGAAATCCTGGTATTATGGAATATAATACAATTGAATAAATCAAACTTATCCCTTCATTTCCTGTTAAATATCTTGATATATAGTCCCCAGCTGTTATTGCCATAAAGAATATTAAATCCAAAACTGATATTGTTGTTAATAAATTCAATGTTTTTACTACTTTTCTATTAGCTTTTTTGCTTAAATTTATTGAAACTCCTATTAAAATTCCTACTAGAAGAAAGGAATATAATAATACATCTGATATCATATTATTCCCACTCCTTTCTATTTTCTCCTCCTAATCTTTAGGCTTTCCACTTTTTAACTCTAATTTTTCTGCATGCCTTTCGCTATCATTGCATCATTTTGTAATTAATATCATTATTTTTATCCAAAACATTAAATCTAAGCAAAGCTTATAAACTCTGTAATACATGTAATACATAGGTGACAGATATGTCAGAAGATAATCAGAATAACGAGGAAAAGAAACAAGAAAAAACATATACGATTAGAGGTTTAAATGAAGATTTATATGAAAGCTTCACAAAAGCAGCAAAAGAAATGGGAACTACTGTAGGTGAATTAATGAATCAAGCAATGAGCCAATTTCTAGTTACGCTAGAAGCTGGTAAAGATGTAGGAAAGAAAATAAGCGAGAAAGCAAGCAAAGCAAGTTCTACCTTAGTAAAAGGACCATTTGATGCCTTTAAACAATTGTTATCTTATATAGGGGAATTCGATATAGTAAGTAATATAACTGAACTGACAGTTACTAAACAAGATTTAGAAAATTCAGAAAAACCTATAGTATTTTCAAATATTAAGAAGCTAGTATTCTCTCCAGATATAGACATAAACACATTTAACACTAAAGTTAGATCAATAAAAGTAGTTGATGAAGTTGTAGTACCATCAACATTACCCTTAATACCAGTTGCAAAAAAGTGCCAACTAGTAAAGAAAATAACCCAACTCAAACAGTAAAAATTGGTGCTTACAGTTTGCAAGAGAACAAAAAAGAAAATCTAATAATCTCAATAATTTTCATTTTATTAACAATTTTTATTTTATTTTATCATTTCCTCTTAGGGGGAAATATAACCCAAACTATGCTTAATTTTAGCCTAAAAATTTTAAATCAAGCCGGATACACGGGTATATTAATCCTTATGACGGCAGAAAGTATGTTAATTCCAATTCCAAGTGAAATAGTTATGCCGTTAGCAGGTATACTAGCCAAAATAGGCTCATTAAATATTTATCTAATAATTACATTTGGAACAGTTGGGAACTTAATTGGTTCTACAATATTATATTTTATTGGAAAATATGTTAGAAATCCTTTTGTTGAATTTGCAGTTAAATATTTTAGATTAAATATTAAATATGTAAAACTATCTGATGACCTCTTTGATAAACATGGTTCCTCAATAATTTTCTTTGGTAGGATTATGCCAGCTATTAGATCAATAATATCACTACCAGCTGGTTTTTCTAGAATGAATTTACCAAAATTTGGTTTATATACACTATTAGGTTCTATTCCATGGAACTTATCTTTAACCCTTATAGGATTTTACTTGGGGACAAACAAATCATTTATATTGAAGTTTGATTATGTTATAAGCGCTTTAACTTTTATTATAGGGATATATTATTTAATCAAATATATTAAATAACATAATTTTTCTATTTATACCTAACAACCTTATTTCTTAATGGATCTATACCAGTAACGATTACTTCAATTACATCCCCATCGTTAAGATAATTACCTTTAGCATGGCCTACTCCTGAGGGTGTTCCTGTAAATACCAAATCACCTGGATATAAAGTCATCAATTTTGATACCTCTAATACAACGTTGGCATAGTCATAAAACATTTCCGAGGGACAACCTTGTTGAACAGTTTTACCATTTAACCTTGTTGTTACACATACGTTTTCTAGTTCTGAATAATCATCTATAATTTTTATATAAGGTCCTGTGGGAGAAAAAGTATCTAGACTCTTGGCTTGGCTCCAAGGGAGACATTCTGTATTATTATCTCCATACTGAAGGTCTCTTGCAGTAAAATCATTTCCGGCTGTATATCCTACTATTGATTCCTTAGCTTCTTTTAGAGATGCATTCTTAACCTTTTTTCCAATTAAAATAACAACTTCTCCTTCATAATCGGGTTTTTTAATAAAAGATGGAACAACTATATCTGTGTTTGATCCAATTAAAGCGCTAGGCGCTTTTAAGAAAAATGCAGGTTTAATGCTTCCTTTCATTTCCTTCGCATGTGAAATATAGTTCTTTCCTATACCAACTATTTTGCTTGGAAATGGATTAGGAGGCATTAAAGTAGAATCTAGATTATAATTGGTTTTTAATGTAAATTTTTCATGATTTTCTCTGATATGCACCAATGATTTAGGAAGGTTAATGTAAAAATTTTTTATATCCAATAATTCATTATTTATTTCAGACTTATCTGATATGTAGAATAATCCATCTTTAAATAAAGATAAATGCAATTTATTTTCATAAAATACAGAGCCGATTTTTAAAGAGCTATAACTCATTTTTATCCCTCATTATAATTTATGAATAATTAATTTTAAGTTTTACTAAACACATCTATTAAGGATTCATAACCTAAAATATTGTTTAAAGAATCTTTAATATCATAGCAATGCATAAATATTGTTTAAAATCAATATTAAATAAAAAGGTGGAAAGGATGCAAAATAAAAACAATTGTATTGATTATAAATACATATCATCCAGCAAAGTAAAAGAACTCAATAACTTCATTTTCATTATACCAATAGGTAGTATCGAGCAGCATTGTGACGCTCCTATGGGCCTCGATTCATTAATAGCTGAAAGAATTGCTTATGGTTTATGTGGTGTAATGGAAAACATCGTTGTTATGCCAACAATTTATTATGGTTTCTCTCCAGAATGGAACAATGTTGATGGTACAATCTCATTAAATATAGAAACTTTTTCTGGTTTTATAAAATCAATTCTAGATTCTTTAAATAAAATAAATGCAAAAAGAATTGTATTTTTAAATGGACATGGAGGGAACTCTTATATTTTGGAAGCAGTATTAAGGGAATGGATCAATAACAAAACCAATACAATTATTTTGTTAAATTATTGGAAAGCTCTAGGAATAAATGTTGGTCATTCTGGCTCAATTGAAAGAAGCATTGCCAGAGCATTAGGCATTCAATTCGAAGAATCTAATTGTAATGGTATAATTGACTTCTATAATGGAGCATCTAAGATCATAATTAATGGGCCAATGATAGGATCAAAAACGTATGAAAAGGATAAGATAGAAATTACTCAAGAAGAAATCCTATTGAAAATCAAAAATGAAATCATAAATGGAATAAACTTTGCAGAAAAAATTAAGAGTAATTCCATGTTTGTTTTATGATTATTTTTGTTTACAAAAAATAATTAAATGTGATTTCATTCTTATTTAACATTTGATTTTTAAATTTATTTAAGTCTAATATTTGATATTCATATTAGCATTAACACCATAAATTTTTAATTTTAAACCAATATATAAAAACCTCTACCGTCTCAAATAAAGCATAGATTGAACTAACAGGTGCAATAAATGGACACAAATGGTTTTGATGCAATATCTTTAAACAACGTCGTCAAATTATATGGAAATTTTGTTGCCCTAAAAGGGGTCACATTTAGAATACCTGATGGGGGAAAATATGCATTACTAGGACCTAATGGAGCTGGTAAAACTACAACACTTAAATTGATTGCAGGTCTCCTCAAGCCAGATCATGGTGAGGTAAGGGTTTATGGATTAGATCCTATATCAGATCTTGAGTCCAAAAAGATTATAGGTTATTTGCCTGAAGATGCAACTCCCTATAGAAATTTGTCGGTAAGAGAAAATTTAGAATACATTGCAGCATTAAGAGGTATTGATGATGTAAAAGATAAAGTAGAGGAAATGCTTGATCTATTAAAATTAAGAGAATATGAGAGAGCAAAAGTAGCAAGATTATCAAGAGGTAATTTGCAAAAATTAGCAATTGCATTATCATTAATTCATAGACCTAAAGTGTTGCTTTTAGACGAACCCCTTAATTACTTAGATATACCAACACAAGAAGAAGTAATTTCATTATTAAATAAATTAGGAAGAACAATGTTAGTATCGACTCATATAATGGCAGTTGCTGGGAGGCTAACTGATAAAATAATAATGATATCAAGAGGGATAGTAATATGGAGTGGATCATTTGAAGAATTGAAAGGGATGGCCAACGAAGGAGAACCTATTGAGAAGGTAGTGGCAAGATTAATGGCATAGCTCATATAAGGTGAAAGAGTTGAGCAATGTTTTTAAATTATTGAAATTCGTTATTAAAACAAGAGTTTCAAATACAATGCTTGCGATTTTAATTATAGTTATTTTATATTCTATCTTCACAGGATTAGAACTGATGAAATCCGGGGTTAAAATAGAAACTAAGTTTCCTGAATATTATGCAGTCGCATATGCTACCTTTTTTATGACATTTTCAGCCTTTTCAGGAGGTTTAGCGGTTTTAAAATCTGATAGAGATTATCTTTTTATGCTTCCTATCAAGAAATCTAGGTTAATATTTTCCTTGTTTATTGCACAAATTATAGTCTTGGGAACTGCAGTAGTTGCATTTATAGGATTTTACTTACCATTTTTAGGATTAAATGCATGGGAAGCTGGGGTTTCCTATTTACTTTTCATACTCTTCATAACTTCTATTAGTACTTATGTAGGAGATTTGCCCACAGTTAGAAAGGCCTTAATTTCTGTTTTATTAGCCATATGGGGAATTTCACCATACTTTGGATTCAGGTATAGTCCAACTGCGATTTTCTTTGGCCATGCAATTAGTGGAATAGATGTATTATTTCCAATTACCATATTATCAATGATATTAACCATAAGGAAACTTAGCAATGTAAGTCTAGAATATCAAAGATCAATAACCAGAGAAGGAAATGCAGAATTTAAAAATACTTTAAAATTTGATAGATACAAAGGATTGAGGGCATTGTATTATCTAAGCATAAACTATATAACAATATCAGGAAGAAGTGGAGGCATTGGCTATGGGATTAGATATTTTTCAAATAGAATAAAGCTAACAACATTGTTAATTATAATGACAATATTGTCTTTAATATATTTTATAATATCATGGAAAATATTTTTTGCCTATCTTCAAATAACAACAATAGTAGTAACTATGATTTCAATATCATTTTTCTATAGCTTTACCCAATCTTCTATAGCTAATGAAAGGCCATGGCTCTCATTTACCTCAATGGATCCAGGTAAATATTTATCCCATTTCAGCCTTTCAAAAACAATTTCAACTTTTATTATAACAATACCCTTAATTTTAGCTAATGTTGGTCTTTACTTAATTGGAGGAAAATACGCAATCACCCAAATCCCAACTTTGGTAATTGCATTTCCCTCATTCCTAATCATATCTTTTTATATTATAACAAGGTTCAACATAATTCCTCAAATGAAAGAAGAAGGTGTAATGCCAGGTCAAATGAGAGGAAGACAAATGTTCTTTGCAATACCCATATATATATTAATTTTTATAAGTATTATATCATCAATTAATCTCTTATCGGGCATAATTGCATCAATGATATTATTAATAATTTCTGTTGCTACTCTGCTTAATAAGAAAATTTGGAGAAATGCAGCATTATCTTTGGTTGAGAATGGGTACATTTAAGCGAGTAATTGTTTATTTTAAATTTATATTAACATTAGAGGAATTTATTAATTCCATAATTTTATCATGTAATAAAGAAATCAATTTCCTCCTATCCTCCATTAAAACAACATCGCTAAATCCTTTGGCAACAATGCTATGAGCAAAAGGAGAAGGATATGGTAATGGCCCCTTAATATTAACCTTTATCTGATTATTTTCTATCCATTCAAGAACTTTGGTAGCTGCCTTTATATCCATATAATCTTCCAAAATTTCTCTAAGAGTTTCTTTAATTATTGGCAAATCAGGCATCTCTTCTAAAAGTACATCTAACAATTTTTGAGCATTTAATTGCATTCTTTCAGGACTTCTTTCCCAACCTTTGTATCTCCTTAGTATCATAAAGCTCCTCTGAGCCACGTGTCTAAACCTTCTTCTCATCATTTCAGTTCTCTTAATAGCGTTTTCCAATATATTTCTGAAGTTTTTTGGATTTACATCTTTAATTAGCATATTAATTACCTCTAAATTAAGGGTTTTTTCATTATATTGATATGAAAGCATAAATCCATTATCAGTTACAGTAATTTTTACTGGGACATTCAAATAATTTGATAAAATGCTTGCATAAGCTCTTGATAAGGCATCGTTTGCTCTTCTTCCAAATAGCATATGAAACACGATATTCCATCCTTCTTCATCTTTAAAATATTCTATAAGTATGTTTTTATTTCCAGGTATTATACCGACATAAGCTAATTGCTCCCAAATATACCTTATTACTTCATTTGATGCATGTTCTTCTAATAAGTATTCATTCATAAGAATTTTTTTAGCTTCATCGATTTTTTTATCCATTATTAATTTTCCAATTTTTTCTCTAAATTCACCTACTTTTATAGCACTATCAAAACTTAAAGGCAACATTTCACTAAACCATTCAGGTACAGTAGGCCTCTTACCTTCAGCGCTTTCCACAATAATTTCCATTCCTTTACTTTTTAGGAACTTAAATGTTTTACCTCCTAATATAAAAATATCCCCTTCTTCTAATATTTCAACAAATTCTTCTTCTAAGTTACCAACATATTTTCCATCTGTAGTCATTACCCTTACCTTAGCCTCATCCGGTATTGTCCCTGAATTCAGTTGATATATCATTCTTGCTCCTCTTTTCCTTCCAAATACCTTTTCGTTTTCATCATACCAAATTTTAGGAAATACTTTTTCGTTTTCTAAACCATATTTTCCAGATAAATAGCTTATAACAGACATAAAGTCTTCCCAACCTAGAGAATTATAATTATACGATCTTTTTATTAATTCATATGCCTCATCTAAATTCCATTTTTGGTCTATAGACATGCCAACTAATTGTTGTGATAATACATCCAATGGATTCATTGGTATCCTAACATTATCTATTTGCCTATCTAAAGCGCTTTTTGCCAATACAGTACATTCTATTAAATCATCCCTATCAACAACTATTATTCTCCCTTTACTTATTTGTGTTATATGATGCCCAGCCCTACCAATTCTTTGCAGTAATCTGCTAACACTTTTTGGACTGCTCAACAATATAACTAAATCTATGTAACCAATATCTATTCCCAATTCAAGGCTTGTGCTAGAAACTACAACTCTTAATTGACCCTTCTTTAATTTTTCTTCCACATTTAACCTTACTTCCCTAGATAAACTGCTATGATGTGCTTCTATCTCATCTAAATCAATCATATTTTTACTTGCCAAAAGCTTCTTTAATTTATAAGAAACCCTTTCTGTTGCACTTCTTGTATTAGTAAAAATTAAAGATGTCTTAGCGTTTTTGACCAAATCGGCTATAGTTTCATATATCTCATTGTTAATTTCTTCAGCACTTCCATGTATTAGATCCGTTTTAGGTGTTATTACTCTTATATCAAAAGGCTTTGAAAATCTTGCATCAACAATCTCTACTTCTCTTGGTTTTCCATCTTTATAACCCCCTAAAAATTTAGCCACTTCTTCTAATGGAGAAATTGTTGCAGATAATCCTATTCTTTGCAAATTTTTACCTGTTTTATTAGAAACTAAATAATCTAGTCTTTCTAGACTTAATGATAGATGGGCCCCTCTTTTGCTAGAGGCAATTTCATGAATTTCATCAACTACTACCCATTTGGCTGTAGAAAGCCTCTCTTTAAATTTTGGAGCTGATAAACTAATACTTAATGATTCAGGAGTTGTTATTAAAATATGAGGAGGAGATCTTAACATTTTTTGCTTAATATTAGCAGGTGTATCGCTTGTTCTAACGCCTACATTAATTTCACTTATATTATATTTTTCATTAGCCAATTGATAAATTTCCCTTAAAGGTATAAGCAAATTCTTTTCCATATCATTATCTAAGGCCCTAAGAGGGCTTATGTATATTGCATATATCTGATTTTGTAAAACACCCTCTTCACTCATTTTAAACAAATCATCTATTATGGCCAAAAAAACTGACAGTGTTTTTCCAGTTCCTGTTGGGCTAGAAATCAATACGTTCTTTCCTTGTTTAATAAGAGGTATAGCGTATCTTTGAGGATCTGTAAATGTGCCAAATTTTTTGATAAACCATTCTTTAACATATGGTCTTAATAGGTTCAGTATTTCATCATCTTCCATCATAGCTTCCTCTACTTTTATTAATCTATTATGCTAACCTTTATAGATGATGCATCCTCTTAAATAATTAAATATAGATTTAATCAATTCCCTCTATTATTTTATTGAAATTTCTCGTTAAAATAAGATCGTCAATTCCCCCACATAAATCATACGAGCAGAAAACTGCTATAACATCTGATCCTTTATTATACATAATTGATGCCAACTCAGAAATAGATAATCCAATACTTCCATAAGCTCCTTCGTTTATAGGAATATCATTAAGATTTGAATTAAGACCTTCTGATCCTAAATCAGAATAAATTTTAATTATATCTCTTATAGTTATTATACCAACATATTCATTGCCATCAAAAATAAATATACCACTCTTGTTTTTATCGACCATTTCCCTCATTACATCAATAACCTTACTTTTTCCTATATCAACACTCGGATAATCTTTATCTAAAATGCCATAAACCCCCTTTTTTATATTAGTAGAAGATAAAACAGAAATAATATCATGAGTAGTTAAAATGCCTTGTACATCATTGGCTTTACCAACTAATATTGATGTAACTTCTTTTTTATTCATCAGATCTACTGCATCTTTAATTGGCGTTGTTCCTCCAACATATATTGGCGATTCTAACTCAACCATAGAAAGAGTTAAATTTGATGGATCAGTTCCTTCCAATAAAATTTTTAATAAAGAAGAAATATTAAAAATTCCAGTTATTTGATCATTTTGCTTTACAGCTAATCTCCTTAACCCTCTTTCATACATAAACTTTACAGCATTTGATACATATTCATTGATATCTATTGAAATTAATGGCTTTGAGGCTATTTCATATATGCTTTCATTTATTGACAATTTCACACCTATTTTTATGTGCATTAAAAATGCTTTAAATATTATTTCTTAAAACACTCCTATAAAAAATCATCTTTTCTCTACACGATTAACAATTAATATGGAATAATTTTACATGTTTTTAATGGAAAATTAAATAATTTTTGCTATAAAAATTTAAAATTAAAAATTAATTATCCAGCAATTTTAAGTAAAATTCTTCCATTTCTTTCTCTTGAAAACAATGAATTTATCGCCGTTTTTACATCATCCAAATTAAATGTTTTCCATATAATAGGCCTAATTTCATTTTTACTTGCTATTTCAATTAATCTGAGCATTTCTTTTCTTGTCCCTCCTGTTACCCCTATAATCTTTATTTCTTTAGAGTAAACTTCACTTATAGTCATCCTAGCAGATATGCCAGTTAAAGCGCCAAAAGTAACAAATCTTCCACCTATATCTAAGAGTTTAACACTTCTTTCAACAGTTTTAGAACCAATAGAATCAATAACAACATCTGCAAATCTTCCATTGTTAACTCTTTGCAAAGCATTTAAAGCTTGATTTAAACTTACAACTTCGTCTGCTCCGATATTTTTAACCCAAGGCTTAGAAGATATTGCAACCACTTTAGCTCCCATCATTTTTGCTAATTGTACAGCAAACTGACCAGTATTTCCTGAGGCACCAACAATTACAACAGTTTCTCCAGGTTTAACATCTGCTTCTATCAATGCATGGAATGCTGTTAACGCAGCAACTGGAATACTTACAGCGCTTTCCCAATTTAGATTGTTGGGAATCTTTATAACGTTTTGATATCTTACAACTGCATATTCTGCAAAACCTCCATTAGTTATTCCTCCAATCAATCCCCCATTTCTGCATAAGTGTTCTTTACCGGATAAACATAAATCACAGATTCCATCAAAAATTCTAGGATAAACTATAACTCTATCTCCTTTATTTATCCCCTTAACTTTTGATCCAACCTCTTCTACATAACCACCGAATTCAGTTCCTGGTATATGAGGGACTGGATTAATAGCTCTTGACCCACTTATTATGAAATAATCAACGGGGTTAATTCCTGCATATGCAACCTTTATTTTTACTTCTTCATCTGATACGCGTAAATCAGGTACATTAGTAACAGATAATCGATCAAGACCAAAAGGCTTATCAACTAAGGCTGCTTTCAATTATAACACCATGTATATTTGATATCTGATAGTAAATAAGCTTTTTTATTTGCTTTAATATAAATATTTTTATTTCTATTAATATAGTCTTTAATATTTATACTAATTATATTTAAGAGTATATAAACAATATTTTTATTAGACACAGACAATATTAAAAAGTTGGATAGCGTATCCAGAAGTGATAAAAAATGAAAATAGCAGTACTAACAAGTACAACTGCAGAGGAAATGGTTAAAGACATTGTAACGAATGATAATAAACATGGTTATAATATAGAGGTTGTCCCCCTACCTGTTCCAGTTATTTCTATATTAGATACAAATACAATTTCAAAAATTATATCAAGGAGAAAGGATATACTAGAAAAAATAAGGGATTCAAATTTAGTTATGATACCTGGTTTGGTAAGAGGAGACTCAAGCATTATTGAAAAAGTAGCTAATGTTGAAACATATAAGGGACCCAAATCATTAGGGATTTTACCTTATGCATTGGATTTTATACATAATGGAGGAAAACTAGATAAACAAAAGAGTGCAGAAGAGGTTATGGGATCTATCACTCCTAAGATTAGCTATAAAACTGCTTTTAAGATTGATAATATTGAAATACCTATTAGAGGTCCTCCAGTTTTAATAGTTGCTGAAATTCATCCAAATACTAAAGTTGATGAAGTTGAAAGTTTAGCTAAAAGATATGTAAATGATGGAGCAAAAATAATCATAATAGGATCTAATTTAGAATCTGATCCATCTGTTATAGAAAAAAAGATAAAAATAGCTAGTAATTATGCACCCATTATAGCGGAGATATCTGATATTTCTTTGATAAATAGATATAGACAAGCGGGTATTGTTGGAATAAGCACATCAGCTCATTTAATTGAAAAAGATTTAGAAGATATTCCAAATGATTTAGTATTAATTATTGGGGACAGAAATATAACTAAACTTAAAAAAGTTGGAAGTGAATTGCTGTCTAAAGGATATAAATTAATTATAGATCCAGTATTAGGAATACCTTGCATTGATTTTGTTAAAAGTATAAATAGATATACTAAAATAATTAAATCACTAAATGCACCAATTCTCTTTTCGGCAGCAGATGTAACTGAAGAACTAGAAGCAGATACTATAGGTATACACTCATTGCTAGCAACAATTTCAATAGAACTTAGAGCTTCTTTATATTTAGTTGTTGAAGAGACTTATAAGTCTCATAGAGGAGTTGCTGAGGCTAGAGAAGCACTTAGAGTTGCAGAAACAGCCTATTCATTAAAGTCTACCCCTAGAGGACTTTTCAGTAAGTTGCTAGTTGTAAAGCAAAATGAAAAACCAATTACAATCAATGATCAATTAAATTACGAATATGTCAATTATATACCTCCTGATTACAACTTAAATGATTATATACAAATCTCAGTTGATTACGAAAAAAATGAAATAAAAGTAGTTTATAAAAGAAATAATAAAATATTAGCAGCATTGAAAGGCAAACATGCAATGAGCCTTGCAAGAGAACTTGTTAAGAGAGTTAACTTATCCTTAGATCATGCTGCATATTTGGGATATGAATTATCAAAGGCTGAAATAGCCTTAAAATTGGGAAAAACCTATATCCAAGATGAATCTATAATAATACCACCGTGGATGGGAGAAAATGGTGAATAAATCAATCGCAATATCACCCGGAAAAGTTATACTATTTGGAGAACATTTCGTTGTAAGAGGAACTAAAGCTATCGTGGCAGCAATAGACCTCTATGCAAAAGCTGAAATAGAGGAATCTAGTTGGCCATCAGAAATTATAAGTGAAGGGACAGAAATCAGAGGTAAAATAACTCAAGAACTCAAGGTTGTAGGATCCAAAGAACTTGAACCATTTGCTAGGATATTAAGCGTATTAAAGAATTGGGGTTTTCAAATAGCAGGATTCAAGGCTAAAATATCAAGCGAAATTCCAATGTCTGCAGGATTAGGGTCTAGTGCAGCAAGCGCTGCAGCTTTTAGCTTATCTTATGCAAACTTATTGGGATATAAATTAAATGATAAAGAACTTTTTACTCTTTCTCACGAAGCAGAAAAAATAACTCATGGAAACCCAAGCGGGGTAGATAGCGCTGCCGTTACATATGGAGGTATATTAGTTTTTAAAAAGGATGTTGGGATTATTTCTAAATTGAAATCTCTATTTTCAGATAAATATTCTTTAATAATTGCTGATACAGGTATAAAAAGGAGTACTTCAGTTCCAGTTAGAGACGTTTTAATATTATCTGAAAAACTTTGGCCCGCAGTCTCATTAATTTATGATGCATCCGATAGAATTGTTGATTTAGCCAATGAAGCTATAAATAATGAGGATTATGAGACCATTGGAACGCTAATGAATATAAATCAAGGTCTATTAAATTCCATGGGGGTTTCTTCTCTAGAGTTGGAAGAATTGATATATAGAAGTAGATTAGCTGGTGCAATAGGTGCAAAATTAACTGGAGCTGGTAAAGGAGGATCTGCTATTATCTTAGCTCCATCTAATAAGGTAGATAATATTTTGGATAGAATAAAATGTTGCAGCAAATGGGCAAGTAGGATAAAAATTAGCCAAGAAGGAGCTAGAATTATTTCGGGTTAAGAAATTGAACTATTATTTAATATTAATTGCTATTATTATAATATTAATTGCATACTCGCTAATATTAAGTTATAGAAACTTAAAAAGCAAAATAAATAAAAGTTAATTATTGCCTCCTCCTGTTTGTGGTAAAATAACTATTGTATCACCTCCTTTTACTTTATTATTTAATTTTGCTCCCTTCCCATTTACAACAATTATATAATCATCATCTCTTAACTTTTTCAAGAATGGAAGCAAGTTCTCAATAGTTTCCTCACCATTAATATTTATTTCCTCATATTGCTTACCAGAAAGGTCTGTAATATATCCTAGATATTTTATTTTAATTTTATTTTCCATTGTATCACCAATTATTATTGCTTTGAGAATGTACAAAAACTTTAATTTATACTGTTATATTAAATTTAAAACATTATTATATTTTCCAGATAAGATCTTCTTTGCCTCAGAATCTATTAGCCATGACATCCAAGTTATTTTTACTGGTTCTACATTAATATTCCTGAATATCTCTTCAACTTGCTTAATGTAATTTATAGTATTTTTATCTTGTTTTAGATCTATATTTGCATATTTGAATAATTCATTTATCACTTTTATTACTATTTTATCAGGCATAAGAGTATCAATACCACCCATTATTCTTAAATATTGATATGTAATAATGCCAACACCTTTTATTTTACTCAGATCTTCTTTCTTAAATTTATCTAAATCATTTAATGATGCCCATTTCCTTAATCTTTCCCTATCATTTTTTCCTTCAATTTGAGAAAGCACTCTTGAGATATTCTTTGCAACAAGCCATGATCTTTCATTTTTCCATGTTATTTTAAGTTTGTCTAAATTATAATTTGCTAGTTCATTAAAATTTATTATTTCATTTGTATCATAAAAGTTCTCCTTAAACCTTAATACAGCGGGTATAACAGCGTTAAAATAATTAACTCCAATGCTTGTAAAAGATGCATCTAAAACCATAAGGATTCCAATTCCTCCCCATCTCATAGAATTTTTACTTCTATTAACAAAATCATCCAGCATATAAGCCTTTTTTATGTATTCTGAGGTTATTTCTTTAAGCTTAACTAATGATTCATCATTAATCATAAGCTCACTCTAATAATTAAAACTTAATACATAACTTTATATTTTTACTGATTTGTATTAATATAGGTGAATATATTGGAGTTTACTAATTTAGGTAAAACTAATGAGAAAATTTCTAGAATTGGTTTAGGGGCATGGCAATTTAGTGATGCTTGGGGAGTTACAGAATATAATATAGCTAAACAAGTCGTATCTTCATCGATAGAATTAGGAATTAATTTAATAGACACTGCAATGGTATATGGAAGAGGTATGAGTGAATCTTTCTTAGGAAAGGCGTTAAGGGAATTAAATATCGAAAGAAGCAGCGTCTTTATAGTTACAAAAATACCTGGTGAGTTTTTATCATATGATGATGTATTTAAAGCTGTTGATAGATCATTAGAGAGATTACAAACAGATTATATAGACGCGTTGCTCGCACATTGGCCTCCTGTATGGCACAATCATCCTACTTGTGAATATATGAAAGCATTTGAGAGACTCGTTGAGCTAGGAAAAATAAGATACATTGGATTAAGCGACTATCCCCCAGAATTAGCTGAAGCAGCAAGGTATTGCTTATCTAAAAACGATCTACAAATTATGGAAATAAGATATAATTTGGTAGAAAGGCAGGCCGAAAAAGAAATTATACCATATGTTGAATCATCAGAAATGACCATGTTAGCATGGAGTCCATTAGCAAAAGCTGCAATTTTGGGGAAGTATAGTATGGAAGAAATAAATAATTTCCGTGATGTCAGAAGAAATGATGCAGTATTTTATCCTGAAAATTATAAACAGATACTGAAATTAGCAGATGTAATTAAAGAAATCGCTAAAAAATATGATAAGACTCCATCTCAAGTAGCGCTTAATTGGTTAATGAATTACAGCAAAAACATAGTCCCAATACCAGGTGCAAAAAGTAAAGAACAAGCAATAGAAAATGCGGGAAGTGTTGGATGGAAATTAAGTTATAGTGATTGGAGAAAAATTGATGAAATTAGCAAATCAATAAAGTTTACATATGTTAATTTCTAAATTTTTTTAATACCACCCTATAAACTTATTAAATTGTTACTCCTTAATAATAAAAGGTGAGCACATTGTCTCAAAGTGATCATCCTGCAATGACTGAATCCGCTTTGGAGTCTAGTTATGGAGGAGAATCGATGGCTCATATGAGATATCTAATTTTTGCAGACATAGCAGAGAAAGAAGGATTTAAAAATGTTGCAAGATTATTTAGAGCAATTGCATTTGCAGAACAAGTTCATGCAAGAAATCATTTCCAAAGATTGAGCAAGCTAAAAGATGGTAAAAAAGTTGTTGCAGACGCCCCATTTGGCCCAGGAAACACATCTAAAAATCTTGAGTTAGCTATAATGGGTGAAGAATTTGAAGTAAATGAAATGTATCCAACTTATATTGAGATGGCTAAATTCCAAAAAGATAAAGAGGCTGAAATTTCGTTTAGATATGCTTTGGAAGCAGAAAAAATCCATGCCCAATTGTTTAAAGAAGCGAAGAAATACGTTGATCAAGGGAAGGATATGCCAATTGATGGATTTATATGGATTTGCCCCGTTTGTGGACACACCCTTATAGCTAAAGAACCACCTAATAGATGTCCAATTTGTGCAGCATTTGGCAAAGATTTTCTTAAATTTTAACCCTTTGGGTGATTAAATGAACGATATACAACTAAAGCATATTCATCAAAAATTAAATGCAAGTTTTGGAGAATTTGCTGGCTGGAACGTACCGATGATTTATACATCAACTATGGAAGAACACATTGCTGTTAGAAAATCAGTAGGAATTTTTGATATAAGCCATATGGGAAGACTAAAATTAACAGGTAAAAATTCATTAGACTTGCTAGAAAAGGCATTTACTAAAAAGATTGCTAAAACAAAAGAGGGTTTTATGAGTGGACCTACTTTAGCATTAAATGAATATGCTAGAGTAATAGATGATGAGATGTGGTACAAAATTAATGATAACGAATGGCTCGCTGTTCCAAATGCTGCGTCTAGGGAGAGAATGATATCGCATCTAAATAAAATTTCTCATGAAAATAAATTTGATGTTGAGATTAAAGATTTAACATTCGATTATGTTTTGCTGGCATTACAAGGTCCTGAAAGCCAAAGCATAATGGATAAATTAGGGGCTTCTTGGACATCAAGCTTAAAACCCTTGGAATTCAGGTTAAATGAAAAAATAAAGGATGCTAATGTATTTTTAATAAGCAGAAGCGGATGGACTGGAGAAGATGGATTTGAGATATGGGCTGCTCCAAAAGAGGCAGAAAAATTATATAATCAATTCTTAAATTTAGGAGTTAAACCTATAGGAATAGCGGCAAGGGACACATTAAGAATTGAGATGGGTTTTGTTTTAGGAGGAAATGAATATGGAGAAGATCCATTAAAATATCCATGCGCATTAAGCCTTAGATATGGAATGGGGGCTATAGACTGGGAAAAGAATGGATTTATTGGAGAAGAAAGCCTTAGATCATGCCGTAAAGAAGGGCTTAGATGGATAAGGATCGGAATAGAAATGAAGAAAAGCTCAGCAAGATTCATACCAAGACATGGTTATAAAATATTAGTAGATGATGTAGAAGTAGGTTATGTAACTAGTGGAACGTATAGTCCAATAGTAGAAAGAGGTGTTGGTATGGGATATATTGATACAAGGTATTTTATAATTGGTGAACCAATTACAATTAGTGATGGAAAAACAAGATCAGGAGAAGCAAAAATATCTGAATTTCCATTAATAAAGAAGAAATAGTTTAACTTTTTTTAATATTAATTTCAATTATTTTTCTTATTAATTTAGGATCGATAGCCTTACCCTTTGCTTTCTTTAATACTTGCCCAACTAGATAATCTAAGGCTTCCTTTTTACCTGATATGAAATCTTCAACAGCTTTCTTTTCTTCATTTAACACTGTAATAATTAGGTTGCTCGGCTCTATTTTTTCTGGCAATGATATGTTAATGATTTCATTATTTTCTAAAAGCTTTGGTAAAATATTATATTTGATTTCATCATATGTGTATACTTTATTTCTTATCAAACTACTTATTTCTTTTAAGACTTCCTTCTTTGGCCAATTGTTTTTATCGTGAATATTTTTACCAGATTTTTTCATGAGACCTTTATAATCTACAGCTAAAATTCTCGCAGTTATCCTTGGATCTGCCCCTATTCTTACTGATTCTAAAAATAATTCAGCGCTCGGCTTAACCGTTATCAAGCTCCACGCAATTTTTTGTGTTACACCATACATAGTTATTTTATTCATAATCCTTTCTGGGGTATAGAATTCTTTTGATTTTGCCTCAACTAATAATGGTTTTGTTAGAATCGCAGGAATATCAGGATCTGGGAAATAAAGGTATTCTTCTTCTGTCTCTTTACTTCTTAAGGGTTTTGTTACACCTCTTATAGAGTCCCAATGCCTTGTTTCTCTTCTTATTTTACCTCCTTCTTCGACTATTTTAGATTGTCTAAATATCTCATATTTTAATGCCTTCTCGAGATCTAATGTGCTACCTATGTTTTTAACTTCAACCCTTTCTCCTCCTTCAACGCTAATGTTTGCATCTACCCTAAATGATCCTTCAAGCCTTGGATTTATTGCCCCTATATATTCCATAGTTAATAATAAATATTCAACGGCTTTTCTAGCATCTTTTGGTGTCTCAATTTCAGGCTCTGTAACTATTTCTAGTAAAGGAACTCCGCTTCTATTATAATCTAAATAAGCGAACTCACTTAATAAAATGTTACCTTCGCTATATTCTGTCTTACCTGGATCCTCTTCAATATTCATTCTCCTTAAAGTAACGCTTTTCCATATTAATTTATCTGGATCAAAAAACTTCAAAATACCTTTCAGACAAACAGGTATACCTCCTGCTTTTTCATATTGTGTTATTTGATAGTTTTTAGGTAAATCTGGATAAAAATAATGTTTCCTTGTAAACACCATGTATTCTGGAATTTGGCAATCAAATGAGTCTGCAACAGCTAAGGCAAGCTTTAAAGGATTCCTTCTGGGTACTGGCAATGCGCCTGGTAATCCTAAACAAATGGGACAAACATTTGTATTCGGCTCATATTTTCTGTAGTCAGAATCGCAATCGCAAAATAACTTAGTTTTAGATTCAGTTAATTGTGTATGTATTTCTAGTCCAATCTTATATTTCAATCTAATCACCCGCTATGATACCATACAAGCCTGTTTTATCTTCTATAAAGGAGCCTAACTCCAATAATTTTCTTTCTTCATATGGACCTGCCATAAATTGAATTCCTATTGGTAATCCATTATAAAAACCTGCTGGCATTGCTAAAGCAGGAACCCCCGCTAAGTTGGCAACAACAGTATAGATATCCATCGCATATAATTTCAATGGATCATTTATTCTTTCTCCTATTTTAGGAGGTAATATTGGTGATACCGATCCTGCTATTATACAATCATTAGTCATTTTTAAAATTTCATCCCTTATTATTCTTCTACCTTTTGTTGCAGCTATGTAATAATCGTTTATAAAACCTTCGCTTAAAGCAAAAATACCCATTAATATTCTTTTTTTGACCTCAAATCCGAAGTAGTTCTTTCTTGTATTTTCGCTCATTTCCCTATAAGAGCGGCCTTCATAATAATTGGGATATAATTTACCGTCATATCTTGATAAATTGCTCGCTGCTTCAGCAAATGCTATTGTATAATATGTAGAGAGAGCATAATTTAACTTATCAAATTTTCTCCCATATTCAATAACTATCCCCTCTCCTTCAATTTTTTCCAATAAATTATATATGGCTGACTTTATAGGGTTTTCTGATCCTTCTATGAATTCATCTGGAACACAAATTTTAAATTTTTTCTCATTAAATTCTCTATATTCAAAATTTAGACTAGTTGCATCTCTTGGATCATATCCTTTAATAACATCTAATATTAAAGAAACATCTTTAACGCTTCTAGCCATTGGACTTATTTGTTCTAGGCTGTTTGCATATGGTATTAATCCATATCTACTAATAGTTCCATAAGTAGGCTTTAGCCCTACTGTAGCAGTATAAGAAGCTGGTAATCTAACTGAACCTCCAGTATCGCTGCCTAATGATAAATCTGCACTTCCATATGATAAGCTTGCTGCACTTCCCCCACTACTTCCTCCAGGTACCCTTGTTATGTCCCATGGATTTTTTGTAACTCCATAAGCGCTAAACTCTGTTGTTGATCCCATAGCAAACTCGTCTAGATTTGTTTTACCTATTATTATTCCTCCTTCTTCTAAGATCTTCTCAACAACAGTTGCATTATATGGAGGAACGTAATTTTCAAGAATTTTAGATGCTGCAGTAGTAGGCAAAAAATTTGTTGATATATTATCCTTTACGCTAACAATTAAACCTGGAATTTTCATATTTTTGCCTGATGCTAATTTTTCTTTTATTTCCATGATTTTTTCTCTTATGAAATCTTCAGAATCTAATGATATATATGCATTAATTACATTATCCTTCTTTTGAATAATTTCAAGCTTTCTCAATGCATAATCTTCAAAATCAATGCTTCCATTCTTTAACCCTTCCAAAATAGATAATGCAGTTTCTTTTTTCACTATTCACCCCTCCAAGGTATTTTTACTTTTCTATCGATTGACCTTTCATTAGTAATTAATTCATGAATATCTATTTTTTCAATACCTATTTTAGCAGGTGGATTTAATATGTTATCCCAAACATTATATAATGGCTTCACATCTAATTTACTTAACACTGATACTTGGTTTAAAACACTTCTTATCTTTTCTATATCTTGACAAAGTTTTTCTATTTCTTCCTCTGTGAAATTTAATCTAGACAATTCTATAAGTTTATTTATTAATTCCATATTATTGCAATTTGCACTCATGTATGCCCACTTTTTGGATTTTATTCAACTACATTATTATGTTTTTCGTTTCTCATCAATTTCTCTAATAACTGATAAACCGACTTGAGCCTCTATTATATCTAAGGAATATGCCATAGCCCTCCTTAATCCGTCTAGTATTGGATATATTTCGAAAAACTGTTTTGATCCCTTGAGGGATTTTATTAACTCCAATTCTTTAATTATTAACTCATGTAAATTTGAATAGCTTTTTATAAGTTCATTTATGTTTATCTCCTTTCCTATGTTATTTACAACTGTTATTACTTCATTAAATACATCATTAATTAATTTATTCAATTGTTCTGTTATTTCTATCTCTCCTAACGTATCTATTATCCAACTAGACATAAAAACAACGTGGTCCGCTATTCTTTCAATGCTTTTTATTGTTGAATAAACATTTATGGCCTCAATGGAATTATTTATTCCTATATCTTCTAATTTAATCTGACCTTGCAAAGCTAGGTTTATTTGCTTATAAATATATAAATATAATTTATCCATTACATCGTCTCTTTTTATTATTGAATAGAATATTTCTTTATCTTTATTTTTTATACCTTCTATAAAATCCTCAAGCATTGATTTAAAGGTTTTTTGCATGTTATCCATGGCTAGTTTTTCTGGTATCGAACTTAAATCTACTACAACACGCAATGTTACATTGTTTTCTCCTTCTTCTAATACATCTAATCCTACGACCTTATTTCTTACCTCATTAATAATTTGATCCATTCTGCTTAACATGAGTGGAGAAAACACAAGTTTTATAGAATTATAGCCAGCTAAATAAGCTGATATAATTTCCATTACTATAGCAGAATCTATAAGGTCTTGGTTTACATAAATCTCCTTTTCCATAATAACAGGTTTTATTTCTCTTTTTGGAGAATATAATCGTAAGGAATTATCTCTACCCAATTCCATAACAATTTCTAGGCCTTTATCAATTCCAAGTTCTTTTGCCCATTCTTTTGGAATTGAAACTATATATGTAGAACCACCTGTTATTTGTACTTTTCTTAATAATTTAGTTTGTTTAATGTTTTTTCTTATCAACTCTATCCCTCTATATAGTAGAATATAATCTCTTTTTAAAAAATATATCTATATATAATTTAAATATCTAAAAATGAAACCGGTTCTCCTAACAAAGATCTAGAAGAATGAACTCCTAAAACCTTTACCTCACTTATATAATTAAGCCTAGGATATTTTCCTTTAATTAATATTATTAAAGGATAACTACCAACCTGTCTAGCATAACAATAGCCGTCTTGGCAATCTTCAACCCATAAATCCTTTAGTATTGTTCCCTTTGGAGCTATTAGGGATAGCATGTATGGGTCAAACTTTTTCCTAACATAATGAAGAAAAGATTTTGATAAACCTTCATTTTTATCTTTTATCCCATAATTCATCCTTTTTACTCTTGTTCCTTCAATAGCTAATAATTTCCTTATATTTACTCTCCTTACCAATAACTTTCTTTTTATTATTTCTTCCAAAAATTCCTTATTGTATCTATAGGTTTCTTTACTTTCACCAGGTAGGCCTAATATAAAATTGATTCCAGGTAGCAATTCAGGCATGCCATTATATCCTCTAATAGAACCTATTGAATTCACAATCTCTATTGCTTTTATAGCTTCATCAAATGACACTTTCAAATTATTGTTTTTTATCACCTTGGGATCTAAAGATTCAATACCAAATGCTGCCACATCTCCTGGAGTATGATACTTTATGATTTTGATTAATGCCTCTTTAGATTCATTAGGATAGCGAGAAATTGTCCCAGGATTAACATTATCAATATGCAATACATTTAAATTTGGGCAATTATATCTTATTCCATAAAATAGCTTCTCCAATTCATCATAATTTGGAATAGGCCATTCCTCCTCTCCTATTTTATTAGATCCATAAACTAAGATGTCAGCCTGCCTTCCTAACCTGAAATTTCTTGCACCATTATTACATAAAGCATTTATTTCATTTACTATTCCTTCTTTTGACCTTGTTATTGGTTTACCCCTTAATGGCTCTACACAAAAACTACATCCACCTGTTATCCATCTTGCGCATCCTCTATAAGTTTCTATTTCAACAATAAGATTTTTCCCATAATTTGGATGTTGTTTAATTATTTTTGATCCAATTATTGAAAACTTATCTACTTCATTATAATTTTCTCTTATTTTATATGGATTGGCATAGCTTTCCCCATATTTAAATAATTCATGAAAATAAATTTCTGGATCTCCCGTTATAAGTACATCAAATCCAGCCTTTCGAAACAATAAAGGGCTTATAGCTTCCTTTCCCCCTTCTTGACCCATACCCCATCTTGCTGAAGGACCTACTAATACCTTGAAGGAATTATTCATAATCTTTGCATAAAACAATAATTCTTCCCCAGTAATTGGTTTTCCTCCTATATATTTTCCTGGAACAACAACTCCTGCGGAAAAAATAACCAAATCATAATTTAAATTATTTTTTAAATTACTATTTCTTAGCTGATCTATAGTTAAATATCTTATTTTTATATCCTTATCAACGCTCCAAATTGCTCCAGCTATATATCTAGGATAAATATCTATATATGGCGGTACTCCTAATCCACCTGGCTCATCATTATATCCGTCCAAAATCAAGACTTTTTTGAAGTTCATCTTAATCACCAGGTCCTTGTGATGGGGTCTGTTTACTTGTTCTCATCCTATTATTCAAAAAAGAATATAATAAACCAAAAGCTATAATTAACACAACAACGATAACTGAAATATATTCTGGTATATAAACAGTTTTTATGAATTTATTTATGCTGTTTATTAGAGAACTAATTCCTATATACCCTAATCCAATAGCAAGAAATCCTTCTATATGTTTAATTGATGAGAGAGATCTATTAACATTGAAATATAATGATCTTATAATTAATGTCCCAAAAATCGTTGATGAATAAGCAATCAATTCATTTTTTGTTATAAGTATTATAGCCGGTATAGAATCAAATGCAAATATTATATCTGAAATTTCAATAACAAATATAACAAGAAGATATTTTGTTGGAACAATTTTTCCATTTTTCTTAACAAAAAACGAAAATTCATTATTAGAAAAATCTGTTTTTAAATATTTTTTAAAAAATTTTATGATATTTGATTCCTCTTTCTCTTTTTCATTATTAAATTCTTCTCTAGCTAATTCAAAAGCGCTAAATAAAACAAGCAATGATAAAATTATGGTTCCTAATTCAAATACATTTAAAAGTTCTATTCCGGCATAAACAAACAAAAACCTTAAAACAATTGCTGAATAACTCCCAATAGCAACCAATTTTTCTTGATGCTCAAAAGATATGGAAAACTGTGTAAAGATCAATAAGAATACTAAGATGTTATCGAGGCTTAACGATATCTCCAATAAATAAGATGTAAGAAATAGGTAAGACTCATAAAAATCAGTTCTGATAAACAATACCATAAAATAAACTAAAGATAAGGCTATCCAAATTAAAATTATATACTTAAAATTTTTCTTAAATAGAAACTCTATACTTATCCCAAATAAAATCAATGTTATCAAAAAAATCCATAATAACATTTAAATCACATTATGGTGTTATTCTTTCAGTATCCCTTGGTAAAAATCTTGCTTCTCTAACATTATCAAGATTTAAGAATTGTTTTACAATTCTTTCCAATCCTAAACCAACACCTCCATGCGGAGGAGTACCATCTTTGAAGAAGTCTAAGTAAAACTTGAATTTCTTATCATCTAATCCTTTATCTTTCAAATTTTTAATAAGCATATCATATCTATGTTCTCTTTGGCTTCCTGTTGCTACCTCCAGACCTCTAAATAATAGATCAAAACCGTAAGTCCATTGATCATCATCTTCTTTTCTCATCGTATAAAATGGTCTTACCTTCCATGGATATTCTGTAACAAAAACAAAATCGCTATTATATTCTTTTTTAGCATATTCTCCCAAAATTCTCTCTGATTCTGTATCTAAATCACTTCCGTAAGGTAAATGCTTATCGTATTTTTCCAATATTTTATAAGCCTCCCTAATTGGTATCCTTGGCACTTTTTCTGGTATTGATACGTCTAAGCTAAAGAACTCCCTAACTTGTTTTATTAATTCGTCTTTCTTAGATTTTTCTACCATTCTCCTAAAGAAACCTTCAACTGTATCCATTACATCGTTAACATTGTTGATATATCCCATTTCAAAATCCAAACCATGAAATTCGGCCAAATGTCTAACAGTATGAGAAGCTTCAGCTCTAAAAACTGGACCTATTTCAAATACCCTTTCTAAACCTGATATAACAGCTAATTGCTTGTAAAATTGCGGGCTTTGTGCCAAATATGCCTCTTTACCAAAATATATTACTGGAAATACTTCTGCTCCTCCTTCAGTTCCTGTTGAAACAATTTTTGGAGTAAATATTTCTACAAAACCTTTTTCTGTTAAATAATCCCTGAAATTCTTTGCAACCCATGATTCAAAGACAAAAATTGATGATATCTTTCTGTTTCTTACATCTAGCCATCTGTAATCTAGCCTCACATTAATTTGCGCATCTGTACTCGTATCAGGATCAAGAGGAATTGGTTCATAAGGCTTGTTTAATATGTTTAGCTTCTTAACTTGAACCTCATATTTTAGAGATGATTTTCCTTCTGTTAATACCCCATCTATACAAATTACAGATTCTTTTACTAAATCCTTAGATTTCATTATTTCTTCATCAGGCGTTATCCCTTTTTTAAAAACTAATTGCAATATTCCTGTTCTATCCCTTAATAATACGAACTTGACTCCACCTAAATCTCTAATATTGCTTACCCATCCACAAATCTTGATATCTTTATTTAAATAGTTCTGGGCCTGATCATATATGTCTTGTATAAAGTTGTTTTTTAACATTATTTTCCCCATACTTTTATCATTTATCTTAATTTTTAACTTTTTATGGAAAACTAAAAATTTATTTAACTTTCCTTAGAAATTATGATTAGGTAAGAAATTGAATTGGAAGCTTTGTGTATCAGATAATATAAGCGTTGCAATGAAAATTAAAAGTATGGGCTATGATATTCATGGCCATGATATAAAAATAACCTTATGTATTTGTGAAAAAGCAATTGATAATAAACCAGTAATTGATATGGAAACATTGCAAGAGAAATTATCAACATTTTTAAAATCAATTAACAGAAAACCTTTATGGGAAGTTACAGGTAATGAAGGGACATTTGAAGATCTATTATTTTATATTAAAGATAACATCAATATTAAAAATATTTGCCAAATAAGTGCTCAAATACCCAATAAAGAAATTTATTTGGAGATTTAACAATACACAGGGATTTAAAATGTCAAAAGAGTATAGGCCCCCAAGGGGTTTCAGAGATTTTCCACCTGAAGTAATGATACTTAGAAAAGAACTTATATCAAAAATAGAAAACGTTTTTAAAAGATATGGTTTTGATCCTTTAGATACACCAGCTGTAGAGTATTGGGAGACTTTAGCTGGAAAATATGGGGAAGAGGCGGAAAATAGATTAATATGGAAATTTAAGGATCCTTGGAGTGATAGAGAATATGCATTAAGATATGATTTAACAGTACCTTTAGCAAGATTTGTCTCCTCTCATCCAGAAATACAAATGCCATTCAAAAGATATCAGATAAGTCCTGTTTGGAGGCATGAAGAGCCCCAAAAAGGAAGATATAGAGAATTTTATCAATGTGATGCAGATATAGTTGGATCACCATATCCAGAAGCAGATGCGGAAATGATTAATCTTATTGTTGATTCAATAAAATCCTTAGGATTTGAATCTGGTTTTAGCTTAAGATTAAATGATAGGAGGCTTTTATCTGGAATATTTGAGCAGGAACTCAATATAAAGTCCCCTCTAGCAGTATATAGAATAATAGATAAGCTTGATAAAATAGGTATAGATAATGTAAAAAAAGAATTACTAGAACAAATAAACAATGAAGAGATTGTAAATAAAATAATTGAAGTAATAAGCCTAAGTGGTAAACCTGAAGAAATACTTGAAAACTTGTATTCTAAATATGGAAGAAACAAATTGGTAAATGATGCATATAATCATTTAAAAGAAATGCTAGATCTAATAAACAACAAAAATGATATTATAATAGATTTAAGTCTTGTTAGAGGATTGGATTATTATACAGGACCTATTTATGAAGTGGTATTGAAAGAGCCTAAGATTGGAAGCGTATCTGGAGGAGGAAGATATGATAACCTAGCAGGTATTTTTTCTGGTAAGCAAATACCTGCAACTGGAGGAAGCATTGGAATTGAAAGAATTATTGATGCAGGATTAGAATTGGGATTGTTTAATCTAAATAAGAAAACTTTTACAGAAATTCAAGTCATATTCATGAGTCAGGATTTATTTAAACATGCATGGCATATAGCAAATATATTGAGAAGTGAAGGATATAATGTTAGAATAGATCTAAATAGAAGTAAAGAAGAATTGCAAAGAAGAAAGGCTAACAAATTAGATATAAAACTGCTAATATTTATAGGCAAAAAAGAAATTGAAACAAATACTGTAACAATTTACAATACAAAAACAAACGAAAGAGCTAATTTAAATATAAACGAACTTAAAGATAAAATTAAGCAATATTTATAAGATTATAACTCATTATAACAAATCTTTATATATTTGGAGAACAACTGTTTTTATTGGTGAGAGCTTGAGGCCCGCTTTAATAATAATAGATATGTTAAACGATTTTATTTCTGGCACATTAAAAACTGAAGAAGCAATATCAACAGTGAAGCCCACAAAAAAGGCAATAGATGTTTTTAGGAGAAGAAAATATCCTATATTCTATGTAAATGATTCACATTACAATAATGACTTTGAAATACCCCTATGGGGACCCCATGCGATGAAGGGAACTGATGGAGCAAAAGTATATGAAGAAATTAAACCAGAAAAAGATGATTTTGTTTTAGAAAAACATGCTTACAGCGCATTTTTCCAAACTCCTTTAGACTACTTATTAAGAACTAATGGGATAGATACAGTTTTTTTAGCTGGATTAGATGCTGATATATGCGTTAGACATACAGCGGCTGATGCATTCTTTAGAGGATATAAAATTTATGTAATAAAAGATGCAGTTGCCGCAAGAATCGATAAGAATTGGGAAATATATTATAAAAAGGTTTATAATGCAAACATCGTATATTCTGAAGAATTAGAGAAAATAATTTAAATAAGGATATAAAAATCCTATATCTATTTTATACTAAGGGTTAAAAATTGGAAATAAGAGATTCAGCATCAATTGACGTTAAGCTTTTTTATCTATATGCAAACTCAATAATTGATTATCATGAAATTAACAAAAAAGAATGCGAATCTTGTCTATGCTATAATTTATCTCTAGATGAAAGCAAAGGAGTGCCTTGGCTATATATAGATATAGATGGAGAAGGTACATTAGAAATTGATAATGAGAGATACGCTATTTATGGTAATAAAGAAGTTACTGATGGAAAGTGGATCAAAGCAACTAAGCCTGGTATAATTAAACTATGTCCATCATTTGTAGGCTTATTAGGAGAAAAAAATATTTCCATAAATAAAATATATCTTATATATTTTGAACCATCAACTTTTAACTATTTAATTAAGGCAAAGCTTGTTAATGATGCCTCAAAAGTATTGAAGGAAATCTCATCTGAATTGTTAAAAGTCCTAAACGATTCCCTAGACCAAATAAAATCAGTTAAAATTAGTGGGGAAAAGTTAGATATAGCTTTAAAAACACAATTAATTAAGGCTCCTTGGTATTTGATAAGCCTCCAAGATTATGAAAATATAAAAAGTATTAGCTCTTCAAATATGGATTACAATAAATTAAGGGAAGAAACAAAAAAGGCAGAAGCAATATTAGA
Organism: Caldisphaera lagunensis DSM 15908; assembly: GCF_000317795.1. Classification (NCBI taxonomy): domain Archaea; kingdom Thermoproteati; phylum Thermoproteota; class Thermoprotei; order Acidilobales; family Acidilobaceae; genus Caldisphaera; species Caldisphaera lagunensis. The sequence continues at coordinate 1,518,040 of NC_019791.1, read as the reverse complement.
AGAGGGTTTAGATAGACTTAGAAACAAATTTGGACCAGTAGGTATTTTGGATTTGATTTCTCATGCTCATATAGACTTTACTTGGCTTTGGGATACTAATGTAACTAAACAAAAAGTTTATAGAAACATATCAAATGTTATTTCATTAATAAAAAATAATGAGTATCTAAAATATGGGATTTCAAATGTAGTTTATTTAAAATGGATTAAAGATTATTATCCTGATCTTTATGAAGAAGTTAAAAAATACGTCTCTGAAAATAAGTTAATATTGTTAGGAGGTATGTGGGTTGAAAGCGATACAAATTTACCAGGAGGAGAATCTTTAGTTAGACAATTTTTATATGGACAAAGGTTTCTATTAAAAGAATTTAATAAGATATCAAATATTGGTTGGCTACCAGATTCATTTGGATTTTCAGCCCAGTTACCTCAAATTATGAAAAAATCTGGCATAATAGGGTTTTATACACATAAGCTATATTGGAATACCATAAATAAATTTCCTTATTCCGTGTTTATTTGGAGAGGTATTGATTCAACTGATTTGCTATCAATTAATTACCCAACATATGGTAGTGACTTGTCTCCTAACCAACTAGTGAATGCATGGAATGATCATAAGATCAAGGATTTACCAGCATTTCTAGTATTTGGCCATGGTGATGGTGGTGGTGGGCCAACATGGCTTATGCTTAAAAGATTTGAAACATATAGAAACTTCCCAGGATTACCCAAATTGGTATTAGTATCACCGGAGACACATATAAACTTAATAAAAAATTCTATTGATTTGTTGCCAATATGGAATGGAGAACTTTATTTAGAAACACATAGAGGAGTTTATACAAATGGAATAGAATTAAAACAACTTATAAGAGAGAACGAAATGAATTTAATTCAGCTTGAGACGTGGAGCATACTATTAAATAAAGAGATAAATATAGAAAATTATTGGTTAAAACTATTAGAATTTGAGTTTCATGATGCTATATCTGCAACTGTTACCAATGCAGTATATAATAGCATAGTTAATGAACTTAATAAAATGAAAAACGAAATTAAAGAAATTTTAATTTCAATGCTTAAAGAATTATTAGTAGATGATGAAAAATATATTACTTTCTTCAATTATTTACCATGGGAAAGAAATGAAATAGTAGAAACTGATTACCCATTAAAAGGAAAAGTTTGTCAAAAATATAACAACAAATATTTAACCGAAATTAAAGTAAATCCATCAGGTTATAACTCTTATGAAATAGGTAATTGTTCAACCCAAGTAAATACAGAAATATCAGATGATAAGTTCATAGAAAATGAATACTTTATAATAAAAGAAGAAGATAATAAAATTAAAATTTATGATAAAGGAAATAAAAGGCTTGCAATTAATGATATTTATTTAACTATATGCGAGGACATGCCAAAAAAGTTTGATGGTTGGGATATTGATGAAAGCTATAATAGAATATGTGATCATATACCATTAAATAAACTGATTTTAACGGAAAAAGGATTACTTAAGAGTTGTATGACCTTTGAAAATAATTACGATTCTTCTTTCATAAAAACAAGGATATGCATATACAAAGGTAAAAATTATATAGAAATAAACCATGAAATTGATTGGAATGAAAACTTAAAGATTATCAAGGCAATATTTGAAGGAAATATTATGGGTCAATATAATAATGCTGAAATTCCATATGGAGTTATAGATAGACCAACTATGCCTAGTAATAGTTGGGAAAGAGCTAAATATGAGGTTCCAATGTGGAAATGGACAGATCTTTATGATCCAGATTATGGAATCTCAATTATAAACGTTGGGAGACAAGGATATAATGTAAGCAAGAACAAATTGGGTCTATCATTAATTAGATCACCTTTATTTCCAAATCCAAAATTAGATAGAGGTAAACAAAATATAACATATTGGGTTGTACCTCATAAAAATACTTGGAGAGATGCATTAATACCAAAAATTGCAATGGAAATAAATAATCCCATAATATACTTAAAAGGTAGGTCTAATAATAAGAGTTTTATGGAAATTGATCCTAGCCTTATAATGTTTGGTGCATTGAAAAAAGGAGATAATGATAAAATAATATTAAGATTATGGGAAAGCTATGGAAAAAATGTTTGCCCTGAATTAAGACTAAATGGATTCCTTATTATAGGAGAAACAAATCTAATAGAAACAGAAGATAATTATAATAATTTTAAAACATGTTTCAACCCTTATGAAATAAAAACCTTTATTTTGAAAAAGGTGTAAAAATGTTATTAGGAGTTAAAAAGATGGTGTAAAAATGTCTATTGAAGTAATAGGGATAGAAGATCTTCATAATAATTTAATTCAAGAAGCAAATAAGGAGAAAAACAAATATGATTATAATATGGTAAAAGAAGAAATAAAGAATATTGTTAACATATTAAAAGAAAGAAATCCTGAAATATTAAATATTGAAAAAGAAATAATTAAAGTAACACTAAAGAATTCTAAATCTTTTATAATAGCATATCCTCCAAAATATAGAATAAAAGCAGTTGAGACAATGAAAGATATTGAGATGGTATGGAATATTCTTGATAGATCATCTTATAATTTATTAATTTTCTATTCAAGAAAAGGCACATTAACAACATCTGCATATCTTTATTTAGGAAATGTTATGGAAGAAAATGAAATAGGTATATTATTTGTTAATGGTGATGAAAAAGAAATAAATGAGGTATTTGATATACTAGAAAAAACTGGGTCTTTTATACCTGAAGAAGAAAGTTATGTTGATGTTTAGGACTTTTTAATACTATTCTCAACCAAAATCCTTCTTTCAACGCTTGCCACATGCCTTCTAACTCTAATTACTGCATCAGGATTAACACTTATTGAATCGATACCTTTTCTAACTAAATTCTCAACAATTTCAGGATAAACACTAGGCGCTTGACCACAAATGCTTACTGTTGCATTATATTTATGAGCGGCATCTATCAGCATGCCTATTGATTTTAGAACTGCTGGATCCCTCTCATCAAAATATCCCATTTTAGCTAATAATGAACTATCTCTATCTACACCCAATGTAAGTTGAGTTAAATCATTGCTTCCAACACTAAATCCATCGACCATTTTAGCAAACTCTTCCGCCAAAATAACTGTGCTAGGTACCTCAACCATAATCCATACTTTGAAATCCTTACCTCTTCTTAATCCTTCTTCTTCCATAATCTTCATAGCCCTTTCTAATTCCCATGTTGTCCTAACAAATGGAAACATGACATATACATTTTTCAGTCCCATTTCTTCCCTTACTTTTTTAATTGCTCTTACTTCAAGTCTAAATGCTGGTTCGTATGGTTTTTGTATATATCTTGAAACCCCTCTCCAACCTATCATTGGATTTCTTTCATCAGATGGTTCATATTTATCTCCTCCTTTTAATCTGCTGTATTCATTAGTCTTAAAATCACTAAATCTAACAACTAAAGGCCTTGGTGATATAGCAGCTGCTACCTTTGCTATACCATCAGCTAGTCCATCAACAAATATTTCCGGTTTACCTTGATCTATTAAATACAATGGATGATACCCTATTTTACTTGATATTATAAATTCTACCCTCATTAATCCTATTCCATCAAATGGTAGATTTACATACCTATCTATTTCATCGGGCTCTCCTAGGTTCATGTATATTTTTGTTCCAGTAACTGGGTAAAGATCGGCTAAAAATTCAAGGCTTATTTTTTCACTTTCCTTTTTAGTTTCTTCCTTATGTGTTATGCCATAAGTTACAACTCCTCTACTTCCATCAACTGTAATTGGCATAGAATCTTTTATTACATTAGTTGCATTTCCAGTACCAACTACAGCGGGTTTTCCTAATTCTCTTGCAACAATTGCAGCATGTGCAGTCATACCACCTTCATCTGTGATAATTGCGGAGGCAATTTTCATATAAGGTACCCAATCAGGATCTGTCATTTTTGTTATCAATACATCTCCTTCCTTCATTTTTTCTGCTGCTTCATTAACTGTCTTTACTACCTTTGCATAACCACTTGCAACTCCAGGACTTGCAGGTAAACCTCTCGTTATGATATCCCCTTCTTTATTTTCTTTCATTTCATTTTTTCTTGACCAAACTGTTTCAAATCTTGCTTGTAATATTAATACATTGTATGGAAAACTTAGATCCATATCAACTGCCCATTCCATATCTAAAGCATGATTAAATGCTGCCTCTGCTTTTTTACCAATTTCTGCTAAATATTTTATTTCATTATCGCTCAATGAAGGGGATTCAGATGATATGCCAAACATTTTAAGCAAGTCATATAAAGGACCATTTGGATAATTTTCTGGATTATCTAATAATTCAATATCCACATTAGCTTTCTTAATAGGATCATAAAATCTTCCTATTTTCTTTATAGAAATTCTCCTTTCAATTATATTTAATGTATCCTTGTCTAATACAAAACTATCAGGCGTTACTATGCCCCCTACTATTAATTCTCCCAATCCCCATGATGATTCAATAACTATTTTATTAGATTCACCAGTTGCTGGATGAACTGTAAACATAACCCCGGAGCTTTTGCTATTAACCATTTTTTGTACAATAACAGCTATGGAAACACTGCTATGATCCATACCCAAGCTTTCCCTATAAACTAATGCTCTTGAAGTCCATATACTTGCCCAAACCATTTTTATATATTTAATTAGATCTTCAATCCCTTGTACATTAAGATATGTATCTTGAATACCAGCAAAGCTTGCATTTGAAATATCTTCTAGTGTTGCACTACTCCTTACGGCAACCCTAGGATTTTCTATACCTAGCCTCTTCCCTAAGTTTATATAATATTGTTCTATCAAGTCTTTTATCTCATCAGGCATAGGTTCAGTTTCAAATTTCTTTGATATTTCATTGCTTATTCTTTCCAATTCAGAAGGTTTCAATGATTTTATTTTCATTATTACATCATTAAGGTATTCTTTTAATCCAGTTTTTTTAACAAAATAATTATATGTTTCTGCTGTTATAACAAATCCTGGTGGAACAGGGAAATTGTTTTTTATTAATTCTACTAATCCTTTTGCCTTGCCTCCCAATAAACCAATATTAGCCTCTTTTATTTGATCTAGCCATATAGCATAAGGAACTTCTTCCACCACACTGCACCATATTTCAGAAAGTGAAAGGAGACGTTTTAAAATCTTTTGCTATCATTTTTATATTAATTGATAAATTACAAAATGAGACATGTTATAAAGAAAATCAGTTAGAGTTTATTATTTGATTTTGACTATATTTAATGGAGGAAAGAAAATGGATGAAGAAATAATAGAAAAGCAAGAAACAAAAGAAATAATAAAGAAAAAGGCAGAAGAATTAACATATGAACCTAATTTCGAAACACCAGTTAATTTCTTACGATTAACTAGACTATTAAAAAAATCAATAAACTTAGCAATAAAAACTAAGAAAAGAATTATGATAGTATTGAGCGGAGAAGACCAAGAAAAAATAGGCATATTAACTTCCAAATTAATTTTATTCTATGAAAACGTGTTAAGAGAAGAACAGATTTTGAAAAATATAAATTTCTTATACGTATTTTATGATAGTAGTGATGCATCTAAACTAAAAAAAGAGATAGCGAAAAAGCTAATAAAGGAAAGAGGAGGTAAATCAAAATTATCAATTTATAGAATAGAAGATTCAAGAAAGCTTCTAGGCCAAACATTTCAAGGTGCTGTAATAGATTTATTAGAAGACTTAAGGCCAAATTATATTGGTATCATATCAGGACTTATAGAAAAAGGAGGCTTATTAATTTTACAAACTCCATCCTGGGATAAATGGGATAATAAAGTAACGTTATTTAAAAGAAATCTTATCGTGCCTAATTATGATAAGCCAAGAAATATTTTTATAACATGGTTTAAGAAAAAAATAATAGATCATAAAGAAAACATGTTTGTTTACGATGCTGACAATGATAAATTAATTAATCAACCTGAATTTTCATATGAAATGCCTAAGGAAGTTAAAATAGAAATTCCAAATGATATAATTTTTCCAAAAGAAATTTACGAATTGGCTTTAACTCAAGATCAAGTGAATGTAATCAAAGAGAGTGAGTCATTAAAGGATTTTTCTGAAAAAAAGAAAGTCATTGTTGTTACAGCTAATAGAGGTAGAGGAAAGAGTTGTGCAATAGGCTTAAGCATATCAGGTCTAGCGAAAAAATTATCTGAAGATAAGAAAAGAGTTAAAATTGTCGTTACATCTCCAAGCTTAGAAAATACTCAAAGCCTTATGGAATTAGCAATTAAAGGATTCGAAAAACAAAACATGAAAATAAAAGTTGATAGAAACAAAGATGGCTTAATATATGGAATATATGGTGAAAACTTTGCAGTATCTTATTTAGAACCAAAAGATGCAATAGAAGAGCCATGCGATATATTAGCCATAGATGAGGCGAGCGGACTTCCAGTTACCATACTTGTCAAGCTATGGCAATATCATAAGAAGATTTTGATTGCATCTACATTACATGGTTATGAAGGTGCGGGTAGAGGCTTTAGTTTTAGGTTTTTAAACTATTTGAAAAAAGATGAAAATACCTCTCTAAAATTATTAGAAATGATTACTCCTATTAGGTATGCAGAAAACGATCCTATAGAAAAATGGCTATTTGATGTATTGCTTTTGGATGCGGAGCCTGCAGATATAGATGATAATGATTTAAGTGATATTAATAATGGTAACTTAAGTTATTTAATAGTAAAACCAGAAGATCTGTTTTTTAAAGATGAAGGGCTACTAAGGCAAATATTTGGTATATATGTTCAAGCACATTATAGAAACGAACCTGATGATTTAGCATTAATAGCTGATGCACCACATTATATTATAAGAGCAATAAAAACATCTAAAGGGAAGGTTGTTTCAGCTTCATTAATAGCTGAAGAAGGAGGATTAAGCTATGAGTTCAGTAAATCGTTGTTGCTTGAAGACAGAACCAGGGGTAATATAATACCTGATAGAATTATTAAACATTACAGAATCGTAGATTTTGGAACATTAAAAGGATGGAGAATTGTTAGAATCGCTACTCATCCTATATTGCAAAACAAGGGTTTGGGTAGTAAATTATTATCATACATTGTAAACGAAGGCCTTGAGAAAAAGCTTGACTGGATAGGAAGCGGTTTTGGAATTAATTTAGAACTAGCAAACTTTTGGTTAAAGAACGGCTTTCCAATAATTCATATGAGCCCTGATAGAAACCCCATTAGCGGAGAATATACTGTTTTAGTATTAAAACCATTAAGTGAAAAAGCTAAGAAAATACAAAATGTCATTATAAATGTATTCAAAAACAAGCTTGTATATAGCTTATATGATACATACAAAATTATGGAACCTGATTTGGCAGTTACTTTATTAAATTCAATTCCTATAGAATATAAAACTGTTGATCTAAGCGAAATGGAAAAACAAAGACTTTGGGCTTACTTATATGGAACGATGACATATGAAACAACAAACGATGTTATATTTAAAATAGTTAACAGCTACTTTAAATCGCTTCCAATAAATAACGATCTTCTAAATGATATAGAAAAGAAGGCTTTGATATTAAAGGTAATGCAAGGGAGAAGCTGGAAAGAAGTAAGCAAAGAAATGAGAATTTCTTTAGACAAGGCTGAAAAAATAGTTAAAATGGGAATATCTAAATTATCATACCATTACTATAATATTGATGAAAATTACAAAACTGGTATTGATTCATCAGAATTATAGCTTATTATAAATTTTTGTTATAAATATTCATCATTGAATGTTTATTAAATATCTATTACAAAATAATGTTGGTGAGAGCTTGAACGAACAAGATCTATTAAAGCTATTCATGAGACAATCTGCTCAACAAGTATATGTAGTTACAGCAAAATATAATAATGAGTATTCTGCAATAACTGTTTCAAGTGCTACTAGCATGAGTTTAGATCCTCCATTAATGATGATAGCTATTGATAAAAAATCGCATAACCATGATGTCCTAACAAAATCTGACTACTTTATAATTACATTGTTATATCATAAAGATGAGGAGATATCTAAAATAATGGCTGATAAAATAGATGCTAAAGAAAAGCTGCAAAAAACTGGTTATAAAGAAACTGATTATGGTCCAATTTTAAATATTGAAAGACCTTATTTAATATTATCAAGATATAAAGTATATGATGCGGGAGATCATAGCATAATTTTAGGAAAAATCTTAGATGGGAAAATAAGTAATATTGATTGCCCCCTTGTTTATTATAACAGAAATTATACCACAGTTAAAAACTGTTAAAAATTTTTATTTTAATTAAATATATATGAAATACGTAAAAGGGAGGAAGTATGAATAAAGAATTGGAGGAGGCAGAAAAAGAATTAGGGTGGATAGCAATGGCGTTCGGTGGTCCTTCGGTACCTTTCGTACCAACGAGAAAAGAAGTTTTTGATTTGGTTTTTGAGGCATTGGATCTTAAGGAAAATGATGTTCTTTATGATTTAGGTTGTGGCGATGGAAGAATTATTATAGAAGCAGCCAAGAAATATCCAATAAAAAAAGCTGTAGGAGTTGAGATGAGAGAAGAACTTGTAAAGGATATTGCTAATAAGATTAGGGAAGAAAAATTAGATGGTAGAGTGGAAATAATTCAAGGGGATTTCTTCAAAACTCCAATAAGTGATGCAACTGTTGTATATATGTATTTACTAACAAGCGTTAACGAAGCGTTGAAACCTAAATTAAAACAAGAACTAAAACCTGGAACAAAGGTTGTAACCTTAGACTTTCAAATTCCTGGTTGGAAACCAGTAAAAATTATCGGAGATAAACTAGGGTGGCAAAAAACTCTCTATGTATATATAATAGGTCAATCAGATAGCTAATCATTTCTTATTTAATAACCATTGTTTAAGTTCGTTTCTTCTTATTTTACCAGTTGTAGTTGTAGGTAATGAATCGACAAATTCTATTATGCTAGGATATGCATATAGAGCAAATCTACTTTTTACATAACTCTTTATTTCATCCTTTATATTATCGCTTTTCTCAACCCCTTCTTTTAAAACAACAAATGCAACAATTTTCATCCCTTTTTCTTTATCCTCTATTCCTATAACTGCAGATTCTTTTACGTATGGAATTGAATTAATTACATTTTCTATTTCTATGGGATTAATTCTGTACCCAGAAACCTTTATTATTTCATCCTTCCTGCCTATAAATATCAAATAACCATCAGAATCTATATATCCTAAATCCCCAGTTAAGATAATTTTATTATCAATAATTTTCTTCTGAGTTGCTTCAATGCTTTTATAATAACCTATCATAACTCCGGGATCTGGTAACCTTAGCGCTATTTCTCCAACTTCATTATTACTTAAAACATTATAATTATCATCAACGATTATTATATCATGACCTGGACATGGAACTCCAACTGTATTAATTTTTTTATTCATTATTAAGCTACTTTCACATGTTATTAAACCAGTCTCAGTTTGACCATAAGTATTATTTATACTTATACCAAGCTTTTCTCCCCAATCATATATATCTTTCGTTACCAATTCGGAACCTGTTAAAATTGATCTTATCTTCAAATCGTATTTATTTATCTCATTACCAATTTTCATAATCATTCTTAATGCAGATGGTACCAAAACAGTACCTGTTATCCTATATTTCTCATATTTACTTAAAAGATCATATACATCTAATTTCTTTTCTCTTTTATATACAACTAATGGTATTCCTAGGTATAATGAAGGTAAAGCCATATTTCCCAAGCCCCCAATCCATGCCCATTCTATTGGAGTCATGAATACATCATTTTCTTTTGAAGGAAATTCTAAGGAAATCTGAAATGATGGTAATATACCTAAAATCCAGCTATGAGGCAACAATGCCCCTTTAGGTTCCCCAGTTGAGCCCGATGTAAATAACAAATGGGAGGGTTTGGATTTTTCTATTTTAAAATCATAGTTAGAAACTCTTTTGATTTCATTTATATCATAATCTCCTCCATCATCGCTAACTATAATTAAATCATTTTTTGCTTCCCTCAATTTTTTTATTTGATTTGAATCAGAAAAAATCACTTTTGTATTTGTTTTTTCCAATCTTAGTTTAATAGAATCAATTCCTAATAATGTAGAAATAGACATGAAAATAGCACCTTTTTTATACGTTCCTAAAATAGATGAAATTAAATTAAAGCTTTGCTGCATTATACCCCCAACAACTTCTTCCTTCTTAATGTTTAAATCATCAAGAAACTTTGCAATTCCATTACTTTTCTCTTTTAAGTATTGATATGAAAAAACTTTATCCCCTTCTATTATTGCTACACCTTCATTTGAGTCAATTGTTTTAGGAAGATTAAAATCATCAGGCCATTGAAAGTTTTGCTTGATATCACTTAATTTGTTTCCAAATTTTCTTATATCAAATATATCTTTATTCAATTCCTACCCCCTAAAAATGACTCATAAATATTAATTACTAATGAAGTTTAAATTTTAATATATAAAGATTTTATGAATAAAATCCGTAATACTGTGTGTTCTACCTAATTAAATCACCTTGACCAATATTAAATAGGGATACCATTGAGTGATCAAACTACTGAAAAAGCAATATCAAAAGAAGAATTGATTGAATGGCTAAGAAAAAGGATTGATGAACTAAAAGATGAAATGAAAATGCTAGAAACTCTTTTAAGCTATATAGAGGATTCATCAAGACAAAACTTAAATGAAAAAGGTGAAGAAGTTAAACTAGGTAGAAGAAGGCTAGGAAAAATTTATAGAGGAGAAAGCTATGTTAGGCTTGTACCAGATATACCTATTCCTTTGCCCCAAGAACTTAAGGAGTATTTAGAAACGGTTGAAGGAGAATTAAGGACTACTCAAATTAAAAATGGCTTGCAAGAACAAGAGCAAGCAAAGCTAGTTATAAAAGAAAGACCTGATGCTAGCATTGCAGAGATTAGGTTTGAAAATTTAACTACAACAATAGAAATACTTAAAGCAAAAGCAGCTTTAAAATACACTGCTGAGGTTGCTTATCAAATATACAAAGCACAAAATAAAAATGAAGGAGAAGAAGAGAATAAAGAAGATTAAATGGCTTTTAATGTACGCAACAAAATAATAAAGCCAGTATGACCAATAGCTCTTATAGTAGGCCTTATTGCTTCCTTTCTAGGTTCCCATTCCCTTTTTATTAATTCAGAAATTTCTTGTATAACATATTTATTAATATCTACATTAGAAAGCAATTTCTCTATCTGATTAACTGTTGGAACAAAAACTATAACTGGAGAACTAATTTTCAATGAATCATGTATTTTATTTAAAGCATTCCATGGATCAGCCATATCTAAAAATGCTGCATCAAAATCTTTTTCATTAACTCCTTCTCTTACATCTTGGTTATTTATTATAACACAATTAGTGAAATTTGTTTTTTCCAAATTCTTTTTAGCTATTTCTATCATATCTTGTCTAATTTCATATGCGTATAATTTACCATTAGGACAAATATGCCTTGATATTTCTATAGTTAAGAAACCACTTCCTATGCCGGCTTCTAATACTTTCATACCATTTCTTATACCTGATATTGAAACTATGTAACCAGAGTCTTTAGGATATATAACTTGACTTTTTCTTTTCAATTCATACATTATTATATCATAAAGATTTGGCTCTATTAAATAAATCCTTCCCTTACCTAATTGAATTGATTCTCCAAAATTTCTATCCAAAATATCCTTTCCCTGAATATTACCTAAAAAAGTTGAATATGATTGTTTTGAACTAACTTTAAATAAATACAATTTTCTCTTACCTAAATTATTATCAGCAATAACTAAGACGTTTTGGCCTTCTGAAATAGGCAATTATTAGCACCTATTTATGAATTTAAAGCCTCATCTACTGCTCTTTTAACTGCTTCATAACTATTTAATTTGGGCCTCCATCCTATTGACTTAGCCTTTTCAATACTCAATAGCATGTATTTTACATCTCCTATCCATCCTCTACCTCCATCTACTCCTCCAGTTAAATAAATCTTAGGATTTAACCCCATTTTCTCTATAATGATTTTAGCAATATCCATAACAGTTACTTGATCATCACTTCCTATATTATATACATCATAAATTATGTTTTTCTCCAAATTTTTATTTAATAAATAATGCATACCCTCTATTACATCACTAACATGTATATAGCTCTTGCTTTGAGTCCCATCACCTAAAATTTCCAGCCTCGTTTTATCCTTTTTTAACTTTTCTATGAAATCATGTATTACTCCATGGTTCGATCTTTTCCCTATAACATTTGCTAATCTAAATGAAACTGAATTAAGCTTAAATGTATGAGAATAGCTGCTTATCAACGCCTCAGATGCGAGTTTCGCCCCTCCATAAACGCTTATGGGCTCTAATGGTCCATAATCTTCAGGGGTTGGTATTTTCTTTGCCTCTCCATATACTGTGGAAGAAGAGGCAAAAGCTAATACCTTAACATTATTTTTTCTCATTGCTTCTAATATATTATAAGTTAGGTAAACGTTTAATTCATACAATGAACTAGGGGATTGAGAAGATATTCTGACCTCTGGATTTGCTGCTAGATGATAAACTATATCTATTCCTTTAACAGAATTGTTTGCGATTTCTGGATCCCTTAAATCCCCTTTGATAAATTCAAAATTTTTCTCCTGAATTAAATCTTTTAAATTATCAACGCTTCCAAAGCTTAAGTCATCTACAACCCTAACGCTATAGCCTTTACTTACTAGATAATCTGCTAAATTAGAACCTATGAATCCTGCGCCACCTGTTATTAAAATTTTCATGTTAACCATCCTATTATTTTCCGAGTTTGCTAATTAAAAAACTTAACTAAGATTTACATAAACAGTATTACTGCCTTTAAATCTTGTAGTGTAAAAAGCTAAAGGGGGATGGTTTTGATAGAAGAAGAAATAGTAGAACCAGGTCTATGCCCATATTGCAATTCACCAACAGATTATACCTATCATATAGAAGGACCTATTATGAACGATAATGAGGCTTATGTTGAAATTAAATATAAAATAAACTGCAAATCTTGCGGGTATAGCAATTCTAAATCTTTATACATACCTCTAAATAGTTTTTATCTATTAAAATACATGTTAACCCCCAAGGCACGTATCGTTTTAGAAAAAATAAAGATTGTATCTGATATAAAAGTTGTGGAGAAAACTTCTTAATCAATTCTCAAGAAGACTAAAATCATATTTATCCCTTTCATCAATTTGTATAAATGCGCGGGGGTGCCCGAGCCTGGCCAAAGGGGACGGGCCTAGAACCCGTTGGCGTAGGCCTGCGTGGGTTCAAACCCCACCCCCCGCATTAAGTAAATTCCTTAATCATCAATATGCCATCTCTATTACCATAATACATGGGTAAGAGTTTAATCATTTTATAACCTAGCTTTTCATATAATTTTCTTGCATTATTATCAACAGACACTTCTAATTTTATTAATTTTGCCCCTCTTGATTTCAGCTCATTTTCAATGCTTTCCATTAACTTAGTTCCTATACCATTATTCCTATATGCTTTTTTAACAGCTATAGATACTATATGACCTACTTCTTCATCTTCCATGTATCCTAAAGAATAACCAACAATATTATTATCAATGCTTGCAACTAATAAAATGGCTTTCTTAAACATAATATAATATAAGAAAATTGATCTACTATATCTTTCACCCTCAGCAAAACTCTCTGATTCTATGCTCAATATATGTTTCATATCATTTGATGTGCAAGGCCTTATTTTAACTTCCAGCTTTAATCCCTCATATTTATATTGAAAAAGAAATAATATTTATGATTTTTTAAAATTTTAAATTTTTAAAATTCTTTAATGTAAAAATAATCAAGATATCTTTTATTTAACATGAATTATTTAATAATAAAAATTAACAATATCTAGGTATTCATATAATAATCTCGTGATATACTTTAAAATGAAACCAAGCAACTAGTTTTATATATACAAAATATATGCGTATATAAAATACCCAAATCTGTATAAACTTCTGTATTTACTAAATAATCATGTTGTTTCTAACGGTAGCATGCCTTACAATACATATGGACTTTCAGTAAATAATGGTAAAAAATCTATCAATAAATAACTTCTATTCATCAGAAGGAATTTCTATAAGCTCTATAGGCAATATTATAATTGAAAATGTTATATCAAATGTTAATAATGGAAATCAAGGTGATATCTATATTAATAACAACAATAATTTAAACATATATAACATAACTGAAAACATTTACAATGGTACTTTCTTCCAAGATATAATTACAACTGGTCTAAAAATAATTAACCTAAACAATGGGGTTGATAATCTACAAAACATAAAAATCAATGCATATTATAGTAATCCCAATGCATCAGCTAACGGATTGAATTATCTAATGGAAATTATATAAACATTGAAAATTCTTATATTAACTTACCTTTTGTAAATGCGAGTTCATCAGGCTATGATATATACATTGATTCATCAAAAAACGATTCTTTAAGCAATTTAGTGTTAAATGGTGCAAATTCAATATTTATAAATAATGGAAATACTATAACAATAAGTGAAGTAAGCCTAACATACTCGTACTCAGGAATTAATTTAGCTAATAGCTTATCAGCAATTATTTATCTAGTAAAATCAATCGTTAATGGAAATACAACCAAAGGTAGCATATATGCTTATCCAAACATTACTAATCTTAAAATCTTTGAAACATTATCTATTGGAGGTTTATATGGAATTTTAAGCGGTGCCTACAATTCATTAATTTACAATAACACGATTGAGAATTCTCATTATGGTATAATAGCAGGGCTTGGTAAAAATATAACAATATTTATGAATTACGTTAAAAACAACACAATAGGTATACTTTCCGGATATTCTACAAACTTAAGTATATTCTCTGATGAGATTATAGGAAACAAAAATGGTATAGAATTAACAAAAATTAGTCATGCATTTATTTACCTCAATTATTTCAATAATAGCAAAAATGTTAATATTAGCAATTCAAATGTAACATACAATACAAAGACAAAGGTAAATTATGAATTTAATGGAAACAATTTTACAAATTATTTGGGTAATTATTGGTATGGTTACAAAGGAAGTGAAATCGATAGTGAAGGGATTGGATCTAAACCATATAACACAACCTATGGATTAGATAACTATCCTTTAACATCGATACCCTCACCAAGTATCAGGCATTTCAACAACTCAAGTTACCCCACCACCGATTACAGTAACGACAAGCACTCAAACAAGTTCAACGACTTCTTCAATAACTTCTTCGACAAGCACTCAAACAAGTAGTACTCAAACGCAAACTAAAAGTGCATCAACCATTAGCGGTAAATTACCGTCTATTACAAGTACTTTAAGCATAGGTATTGTTATAGCAGTAGTTGTTATAGCAGGAGCAGTATTTTTATTGAGAAGGAAAAAATAAATTATTTTTTTAAATTATTAATTCTTTTCCAACACCTGCATCTTTAAATGAATTTGGGAAACTCCTCTTAAGCAATGAAATACCATCAATTCCAGTACAATGAGTTCCAGCTACAATTTTTGGGGCCTTTTTATTTAAATAAGAAACTATTGTATTTAATCTCTTATCATCAAGCCCCATAAAGTGAAGTCCTCCTATAATTCCCTTAAGTTTGTTTAAACCTGTTATTTTTAATCCATATTCTACTATATTTTCTATACCTGCATGTCCACACCCAGTTAAAATTAAGAGTTCATCATTATCTATTATATATAATGCCATATCATCAGGTATCTCATCAATCAATCCTCCAGCATGGCTTGGCCCCCAATTCCTGGGTATGTATCCAGATACTATTAGATTCTCTTTTAATTTATATGGGGAATCAATAAGAATTAATTCCGCATTCTTTTTTTCAAGTTCCTCTTTTGTGAAATTAACCCCAACGCTAACTTCCCCCTTTTCATCCTTTGCCCTTGCTGGAGCAAAGAGGTTTTTATGAGCAATAACTTTTATGGGCTTATTCCTCTGGTTTAAAAATTTCATTAGTCCCCCAGTATGATCTAAATGCCTATGGCTCAAAACTATGTATTCTGGCTCATTTAAATCTAAATTTAAGGCCTTCATGTTATTTAACAAAACATCCCCACTTAAACCTGTATCATATAATACCTTATAATCATGAAGATAAGCAGCAAAACCCCATTCACTCATCAATCTATCTCTTAGTGAAGTTAATGAGGTAACATAGTTATCTACTAAAATTGTAAGTTTCATTAGTTACACCCTTTTAAAAATAGATTTTAAACCTTAAATTTATTTAAAAATAATTGTTTATAATTTAACTCTTTTTCTTTTTTATTATAATTTCATCCCCTTTCTTTGCAAACTCATTATCTCTTTTCTCATATTCATAATAACCTATTAAATTATAAAACTCCTCTCTGCTCATAATTTTATCTAAAATGAACTTCTGTGTTCCCTTATCTCTAATTTCTATCAATGTATCTTTCATAGCCTTCATTGCTGCCCTAAATGTTGTTACAGGAAATATAACTATTTTAAAACCTGCTTCTTTAAATTCTTGAGCAGTTATATAAGGAGTTTTTCCAAATTCTGTCATATTAGCTAATAATGGTGCCCTAACTTCTCTGGCAAATAGTTTAAATTCATCAATACTAGTTAAAGCCTCTGGGAAAATTATATCAGCACCCGCTTCCAAATATAACTTAGCCCTTTCAATTGCTGCTTCAATGCCCTCTGTTGCCCTTGAATCGGTTCTAGCAACTATTAGCATATCTCTTCTTGCATTATTTGCTGCAACTATTTTCTTTACCATGTCTTCAGCAGAAATTGTTTTCTTGCCTGATAAATGGCCGCATTTCTTAGGCATATCTTGATCTTCTATTTGTATTGCAGCTGCTCCTGCCTCTTCTAATTCCTTAACTGTTCTATAAACGTTTAGAGATTCTCCAAAGCCTGTATCGCTATCTACAATTAATGGTATATTTATTACATTAGTTATTCTTCTTGTTGTATCAAACAATTCTGAAAAAGTTATTAATCCTAAATCAGGCATCGCTAAGCTACCAGTTAATGCTGCGCCAGATAAATATGCTGATTTGAATCCAAGGCTTTCCACTAATAAAGCCGATGCAGGGTCAAAAACTCCCGGGGTTATTATTATATCTTCCTTTTTTAGTAATTCCCTAAGCATTTCTCCAGGATTTTCAAGTCTTCTTTTATATAAAAATGCCATACTTTCTCACCAAATATAAAATTAATTTAATAAGTATTAATTGTTTACTCCAAAATAAAGCTTATATTTATTGCTTATATTATAATTATTGGTGATAAATTTGGGAGGAAGACAAAAAACAAGTCTATTTTCAACAGGTAAGAAGGAGGAAGAAAATAAAGGTAAAAAGAAGTGAGTTGTAACGAATTCCCTCCTAAAAAGAGAAACAAAAAATTATTGGTTTTATTACCAATAAGCGTTTTATCAGTAGAAGATAGTCTAATAGATAAAACATACAAGGCTGGATTTATTTCCAGAATATTATCAATATATAAAGTTGATGAGGTTATTCTTTACAGAGATGATGAATCAAACAGCTTTGATGAAAAATTTCTCCAATTAATATTGAATTACCAAATTATTCCTCCTCATATAAAGAAAAAAATAATTAAAAAAAGCAAATTATTAAAATATGCAGGTATTTTACCACCATTAAGACTTGTTAATCATGATCCTCCCAAAAAGGCTGAGATAGGAAAAATTTTAGATGGATATGTTGAAAAATGCGATGAAAATTATTGTATAGTATATTTAGGTATGATAGGAAATGGATATCTAGATAAAAAAGAAGTTGATGATAAAATAATAACTGTAAAAATAAAATCAATTAAAAATAAAATTATGCTAGAAAAAGCATCATGGGGTAATTTATATACAGGATATAAGGTATCCAAAATAAAAAATCTTGATATAAAGAAGTTTAAAGATGAGGGTTATCTTATTGTTGGTACAAGCAAATTAGGAGAATGCTTTAATGATAAAATTAAAGAAGAAATAGATAATAAATTAAGGAATAGCAAAGGAATTGTTTTTGTTTTTGGAGGACCTCACGCAGAATTATATAATGAAAAAGAATTTGATTATATTTTAAATACAGTTTTAAATCAGGGTACATTAACTGTAAGAACTGAAGAGGCATTAGCATCAACTTTAGCTATATTTAATTACATTAGCAATTGTTAACCGGGGAGTTAACAATTATGTATATTCAATAGCTTTCCCATGACCAGGTAATATTATAATTGGTTTCATGTTCTTTATTAATTCTGCTGATTTCAAAGCTAAATTATAATCTCTAGCAAATGTTTTATTAACATAAAGTTGGGAATCCTTTGAGAATAGTGCATCTCCAACAAAAGCATATTTCTTCCCTCCTTTTTCAACTATTAATGTCGTGCTACCAGGGGTATGTCCAGGAGTATGGAGTATTTTTACATTATCAAATTCTTTTTCAATTTCTAAATCATCATAGACTTTTTCTATAGGTTCAACTTTTACAAATAATGAAAAAAACCTTACTAACCAAGATCCTTCCGGTTTTGCTTTTCCTTTAACAATATCAGCTTCATTTTTGTTTACAAAAACCTTTGGGCTGAACTCTTTAACTACTTTAGCTAAACCCCCAATATGATCAACGTGAGTATGAGTTAGAAAAATAAAATCAGGCCTTATGTTTCTTGTTTTATAATAATTTATAATTTTATCTGCATCCCCTTTGGAACCTGAATCCACTTGGACTACTTTTCCTTTATTATATATTACATAAACATGCGCGTTTGTATTATCAATAACTTCTATATCATCATATAGCTTCAATTTAATCCCTATAAATTTGTTTTTTTAGAGATTTTTATCTTTTAAATCTATAAACTCATGAAAGCTATTAATTTTCTTGGATTAGAAGTTTTTTATAATTGTTAACCCCCCGGTTAACAATTTGCTTACAACAAATAAAAACCATTTATTAATGTTAAGAAATTTTAGATCCCTTCAATTATTTATGATGTAATTTCCCTATGAATTTTAGGGAAAAATTTATAATTTCATAGCCTTTATAATAATAAACCCTGCATCACTATTATAACCATTTATCGGTTCTTCATAAATTTCTTTTTGATTAACATTTTGAAATAAAGTAGAAATCGTTTCAACCACTTTAAAATCTGTTTCATTAATCATATTAACTATTTCTTTATAAGAATAAAATGTTGCATATTTATAAAAAGGGCTCGTATCTTTTATTGATTCATAATATTTCCCCCATTTGCTTTCTTTGGGAACAAATCCTATTATAATACTACCATTATTTTTTAATACCCTATTGCTTTCCTTAAGTGTTCTTATTGGATCATCTACAAAGCAAATTGTAACAATTAAATATATCACATCAAATTTTTTGTTTGAAAAGGGTAAATGTTCTCCAACACCTTTGATTACTTCAATTCCTCTTTTCCTTGCAATTTTTAATAATTCTATTGAAGGATCTAATCCAAAATCAATATTTAATGGTTTTGCAAACCTACCGCTTCCAACACCTATTTCTAATGAAATTCCTTTAGTTTTCACCCTAAAAACAGCATTCAATTCATTTTCATATAAAATTTTATGTTTCTCATACCATTCATCATATTTTAGCGAATACGTATCAAACGGATCTGAAACCATTTTACATCATGTATTATTTAAAAATGGAAATTAATTAACTATACTTTTTAAAAACACTTCCAGGAGTTAAGGATGCTCCAGCATCAACACCTATTACTTGCCCAGTTATACCGCTAGCATCTTCACTAACTAAAAATGAAACAAGAGATGCAACCTCTTCTTCAGTTGCTAATCTATTACTAGGTATTGATGACAAATACATCTTTTCAGATTCTTTATAGCCAATTGAATCAAGCCATTCAAAATAGCTTTTTCCTAGCTTTGTTTCAACGAACCCAGGAGCAACTACATTTACTGTTATATTATGCTTAGCTAATTCAATAGCTAATGACTTTGCTAAACCAATTAATCCTGCCTTTGCTGAACTATAAGCAGTTAAATACTCTGCACCAAAAATTCCTGCAATACTACTCATAAAAATTATTCTACCCCATTTTTTGTTTATCATATTATCAATTAATAACCTAGTTACATAGAAGCTACCAATTAAATTTGTTTGTATTTGTTTAACAAATGAATCATAACTTAAATCTGTAAACTTTGAAGTAAAACCAACACCTGCATTATTAATCAAAATATCAATACCTCCATATTTTTCTTTTATGTAATTAGCCATTTTTTCAACATCTTCTTTATTTGATATATCAGCCTTTATCATATCCCCTTTTCCATTTTTTGATTTAATATAATTTAAAGTAGATATTGCCTCTTCTTCCCTTTTCCTATAGCTTATAATTGTAAAAATATTTTGAGAAGATAATTTTATTGCTATTGCTTTCCCAATACCTCTATCTCCTCCAGTAACTAAAGCATATCTCATATTTATACACCGGGGTCATGCAGCGCTTTCCTACATATCCTTTCGGTTCAGTTCCCGGATTCCTAATCATACCCCTGATTTAATTAATTTTAGATACTAATAGCTTTTTCTAAAAATTTATATTAATATAAAATTAGATTATAAAAAATCTTTAGCAGTTTTATATTAATTTAACCAATATTAAATATTAGACAATTTTAAACTTTTCATTTAGAGATTACATGAATGCCATCTTTCTGAATATTTATATTGTTCCTTGACAAAAATAAAATCAAAGGTGAAATAATGGAAATAAAAAACGTAGCAGTTTTAGGATCAGGAACTATGGGACAAGGGATTGCTGAGGTTTTTGCTATATATGGATACAACGTTAAGATGGAAGATATATCTGAAGAAATATTAAATAAGGCATTAAAGAAAATAAAGGAATCCTTAGTTAAGCTAGAACAGAAGGGACAGCTTTTTGGCAAAACATCTGATGAAGTTATGTCTAGAATAAGCACCTTTACAACAATAGAAGAAGCTGTAAAAGATGCAGACTTAGTTATTGAAGCTGTACCTGAAAACCTTGATTTAAAAAAGAAAGTATTTTCAGAAGTAGAGAAATTTGTTAGAAAAGAAACTATTATCGCAAGCAATACATCAAACATAAGAATAACAGATATAGCAAAAGACTTAAAATATAGAGATAGGGTTGCTGGACTTCACTTCTTTAACCCACCAGTTTTGATGAAATTAGTTGAAGTGATTAAGGCAGAAGAAACTTCAGATGAAGTTATAGATGTACTTGTTGATTTAGTTAAGAAAATAGGGAAATATCCATTAAAGGTAATGAAAGATACCCCAGGATTTGTTGTTAACAGAATTAATGCTCCAGAAAGCTTACTATTCTGTTTATATATAGACAATAAGGTTGCAACACCAGAAGAAATAGATGCATATTTTAAATCTCAAGGACTTCCAATGGGACCATATGAACTAATGGATTACGTTGGTATAGACATTGTTTATGATTCTTTAGAATACTTTGCAAAGACTTTGAATCCTTGTTATGGCAAATGTAATACAATAAAAGAGCTCTATAATAACAAAATGCTAGGAATGAAAACTGGAAAAGGATTTTATGATTGGTCAAAGGGAAGACCTTTAATAGATGTTAAGAAAGCAACAGACAAAGTATCAATGATGGATGTACTAGCTTTGGAAATCAATGAGGCTGTAAAGCTAATAGAGGAAGGAGTTGCAACGCCTGAAGATATAGAAAATGGTGTAAAATATGGAATGAACAGGCCTTATGGACCTATATCTGTTGCAAAGAGCTTCACAAGTATGGAAATCAAATCAAAACTTGAAGAGCTTGCAAACAAATTTAATTGCAATGTTTTTGAACCAGCTGAATCAATTAAAAATGGTTTGCTAAGGGATGCTGTAGAAGGTAGATTAAAGAAAAAGGAAGAAGAGGGGAAAAGAAAAGAAGAGGGAAAAAAGGAAGGAGCAGCTGAAATAAAAGAAGGAAAAGTTATTTCAGCACAACAATACAAAACAATAAAAGTTGAGAAATATGAAAACAAGGTTGCTAAGATTATATTAAATAGACCTAAGTATAACTTAATAAGTGGAGAACTTTTAGAAGAATTAGAAAAGGCAATAAAATATCTTTGGAATGATCCTGAAGTAAATGTTGTTGTAATAACAGGAGAGGGAAATGTATTATCAGCAGGAGCTGATCTAAATGAATTCGTTGGAAGCAGTTTCCAATTCTTAGAAAATTCTAGAAAAGGTGAAAGAGTATTTCAATTGCTTTCAGAGATTCCAAAACTAACTATTGCCGTAATGAAGGGATATGCATTAGGAGGAGGATTTGAATTATCTTTAGCATGTGATTTAAGAGTTGGAACTGAAGATGTACAAATAGGATTTCCTGAAGTAACGTTAGGATTAGTTCCAGGATGGGGAGGTACACAAAGGCTTTCAAGAATTATTGGCCTAGGAAAAGCAATGGAGTTGATTGTGACAGGACAAAGAATTAGCGGTAAAGAGGCTTATTCATTAGGGATACTTAATAAAATATACAAGAATCCAGATGAAGAGGTTATGGAGTTAGCAAAATCTATTGCACAAAATTCAGCTCCATTAGCAGTTGCCATGGTCAAGAGACTTTTAAATAAAGGTTCCCAAGTCCCAATAGATGTTGGATTAGAAATGGAATCATTTGCTATGGGAGTTCTATTTTCTACAGAAGATCTAAAGGAAGGTATAATATCGTTCCTGCAAAAGAAAAAGCCTGAATTTAAAGGAAGGTGATATAGATGGATGAAGTCTATTTAGTTGATTTTTTGAGGACTGCC
This sequence comes from Caldisphaera lagunensis DSM 15908, assembly GCF_000317795.1. Lineage (NCBI taxonomy): Archaea > Thermoproteati > Thermoproteota > Thermoprotei > Acidilobales > Acidilobaceae > Caldisphaera > Caldisphaera lagunensis. The sequence goes on along the minus strand of NC_019791.1, from coordinate 1,494,924 downwards.
TTTTCAAGAAGCAGGCCAAAAGAGCCTGATAGGGATGTTTTTAACACAATTAGAATGGATGAAGCTTTAGGAATGCTAATAAAGGAGGTTGTTAAAAGAAATAACATAAATCCCCTAGATATTGGAGATGTAATAACAGGTTGTGCTTTGCAAGTAGGAGAAAACTGGTTATATGGAGGAAGACATCCAGTATTTTTAGCAGGTTTACCAGTAGAAGTTCCAGCTATGGGCGTTGATAGACAATGCGCATCTTCAATGAATGCAATTGCAATTGGTGCAATGGAAATAATGACAGGTAATTCTAAGATTGCATTAGCTGGTGGAATGGAACACATGACTCATGTTCCTATGTCAGATAACCCACATATAGAAATAAACCACAAATTACTTTTTAGACCTGATTATGCCAAATACCAATTAAACATTGGATATAGCATGGGATTGACAGCAGAAAAATTAGCTGAAATAAATAAAATATCAAGGGATGAAATGGATGAGTTCTCTTTAAGGAGCCATAAGCTTGCGACGGAAGCATTAAAAAATGGATGGTTTAAAGGAGAAATTTTGCCAATACAAGTTGAAAGTAAAGGTAAAATGATAACAGTAGATACAGATCAAAGCATTAGACCAGATACAACGCTTGAGCAACTCAAAAAGCTCCCTCCAGCTTTTAAACCTGATGGTGTAATAACAGCTGGTAATTCTTCACCATTAAATGCTGGCGCATCATTAACAATGCTTATGAATGAAAAAACAATGAATGAATATGGTCTAAAACCAATGGCTAAAATTGTCTCAATAGGATGGGCAGCAGTAGATCCAAGCATAATGGGTGAAGGACCTGTTCCTGCAACAAAGAAGGCACTTGAAAAAGCAAAGATGAAGGTTGAAGATATTGATTATTGGGAAATAAATGAGGCATTTGCTGTTGTAGTATTAAATGCTGTAAAGAAATTGGGTATTGATATTAATAGAGTAAATATACATGGGGGAGCAATAGCTATTGGACATCCATTGGGTGCAACTGGAGCTAGAATAGTTGGTACATTAGCAAGGATTCTAAAGGAGAAAAATGCGAGATATGGTGTTGCTACATTATGTGTTGGAGGAGGACAAGGATATTCAATAATCATTGAAAACGTTTCATAATTTTTAAAAATTTTTTATATAAAAAATTTATGTTTAATCAGCTTTTTTAATTTATTAATTCAAATATCAAGAATATAAATGGTTTTTGAAAATTTAATTATATTTTTTAAATAAATAATTTAATAAATGGTTTTTTTAAAAACTTATAAGCTTATTATTTCCAAAACATAATGAAAAATAGGGGACAAATTGATATATGTTTGCAATGATGGTTCCTATGGAATAATAGCTTCAAGCGGTACCGATATAAAAGAAGCTAAAATAATAAGAATTAGACCAATAGATGATGCCAGCGTATTAAACATACCTTTGAATAATTTAAGATATAAAAGACCTATGTGGTCAATTGTTTTGAGAATTATAATAATCATAGTTTATTTCGGTATTTTAATTTGGTTTACATCATCTTCGTATAAAATAAATAATCCTACTTATGAGGGAACAATATCATTTGCTTTAATAGCAATAGTCATAGCGGTTTTATCTGTTGTTAGAAGATATAGAAGAAATTCTTTCATAAATCCCTATCAAACGTGTAACAAAATTGATAACTGGCAGAAGATAAAGTCAGTTAAATACATAAGCAAGAGAAGGGTAGGATTTACAAATTTTAATATAATTTCCTTAAATATAGGTAATGAGGACTACACAATAGCATTAACTGATAAGGAATTAGACAGATTAAAACAACAAGGTATTATGTTAATTTAATACCTTGTTTTTGCTTCTTATGAAATTTTTATTTAATAAAATTAATATTGATTTTATATGAGTTATAGTTAAACGAGACTTCACTAATCCTTTCGTCATCTTCAACCCTTATTCCCTTTAGAGCATCATATAATGCTTCTATTACTACTCTTGCATTAGGAACTAAACTTAACCCTTATTATTGAATATGTTTTACTTTCAACATATTCTTTATAAAGAATTTTAGAAGCAAGATCGATTTCCTAGCAACTAATCTTCATTATTATAACTTCTTCTGTTTACTACTATTATTTATTTTGAATTACAAAAGTATAAAGATTGTTGATAAAGAACTGGGATAAAAGTAGTTAGATTTAATAGCTGGAGAAAAATTTCCAAATCTTAGAAGTAAAGGCTTCTATAAGAAAAATAGAAATGTATATCATTTATTATTGTATGTACTCCTATCATATTCCTCTTAAATTTTTATATTACCAACCATGAGATCATATATTTGAATTTCTATATGAAGTTTATTACATCAAAAGAGGAAAATCAAGAGTTGAGCACTATCAATTTTATTTTAAATTAACATAATATTTGTTCTACTAGTGTTTTTATTATTTCATATTTCTTTTGCCATTTACTGGGGATTAATTCTAAATAGTATCTTTTCCTTATCTATGGGAATTTTGTTGAGAAAAAATTAATGATCCTTAACAGTTAATAATTCCTTTTTTATGAGCCTATCTAACCCTCTCAACTCAAGACTAATTCTTTTAATTTTTAGAATTAAAAAACTAAATATATTTTTTAACTAATTCCACAAATGAATTAATATTTCCTGCTGGCTTAAAGAAATATTCAGCTCTTGTAATTATTTTATATACAAAGTCTTTTGAAACGGTTATAGGTAATCTTGAAACAATCTTATCTGCAGATTCTTCAGGATTTTTCTTAGCTATAGAAATACCTAGTTCATAAGCTTCCTTCACAGTTTTTATGGATTCATTTTTATTAATGCTTATTCCACAAGCTCCAGGAGCACCAACAATAGATTCAAGTGTTTCTTTAGGTTTTACCATTGCTATGCTTATAACTGCGCTATTTATTTCTCCTAAATTTAACATATGAAGAAGATCTTGCATGTTATCTGAATATACTATTTCCCCTTTTATATTTTGTTTATCCATTAATGCTTTAAGAAGTATCTCTCCAGCAGATCCCTTTCTGAATACCCCTATTTTTGGACCTCTCAGATCTGGATGTATTGTTAACAATTCCTTTACAGTTATGAAATCAACATTAAGTCCTCTTTTTATTAATGATGTAATAGAATCTGCAACAGCATCTGCTATGCCTTCTTTATCAAATATTAATGATATGTTTGATTTATCTTCAGAAAGTATGAGGGGATAAGACACAGGTCCAGGCGCAACCATAATTTTTTCCATATTAATCACCATCATAATCTAGAAATAAACATTATTAAGTTTTTCTATATATTAATATTTTATACTTTAACTTATTCTTGTTAATAATAAACAAACCAGTTAAGAAATAAAATTTATAAATTTTTAAAATATATTTGGGTGTGGTGCAAAGTTTGGAGCTTTATTACCTCATAATATTAACTATTACGTTAAGCGTAAGTGGTGCATTTTCTCCAGGACCTTTGACTTTTTCAGCAATAATTGAAGGGTCTAAGGGATCTTGGTTTAGCGGTTTTAAGGAGGCATTTGGCCATCTATTATTTGAGTTACCATTTGTATTTTTATTGGCTTTATTTTTGCAACAAATAAAAAGTTTATTAAATGATATCATTATAAAGTATTTTTTAAGCTTTATTTTAATATCTTTTATAATATATTTTTCTTTAATTGCTATAAAGGATGGTTACAATAGAATTAAAGATAACGGTTCCTTAATAAATCAAAATTTTTCAAATAATTCAAAAATTTCCAATAGACCGATAATAACAGGTTTTGTATTAACAGCATCAAATCCCCTATTTTTATCTTGGTGGGCAACTGTCGGATTAATCTTAATATTATCAGCTACAACATTAGGATTTATTTATGGATTATCAATAATGTATGCGAGCCATGTTTGGATGGACTTTTTTTGGCTTGGTACCATGGGTATAATAGGGAAATCCGGCAAAAAGTTATTAAATAATAAACAATTTGGCGTATTTTTAATTTTAATGGCATTCATTATGTTTTATTTTGGTATAATGGCCTCTCTACAATTAATAAATTTTAAATGAAATCCATCAAAATTAAAATATCAACACAATTATTAAAATTATTAAATAAAGTTAATTAAAATGATTTATATTAATTGCCAAAAATTAAGATATTGTTAAATCTTTCAATTCCACTTTATGGTTACCGATCCTTTTTATTATTGTTACATATCACATTCATATGCGAATTCTTAAGTATACCTAATTACATCAAATTTACTTTACATCAGATCTATATTCCTCATGCAAAATATAATGAACATAGTTTATATAGTTATTAAAGAAATTCGTATATTTTCCCATTTAGCCAAGGAGAATTTCAAATCAGGAATTTTTATTCATTCCCACTATAAAATTTTTCATGTATTGAGAGAAAAGAGTAAAATTTTAAAGTTTCCCATGGTCTACATGGGAAAAATTAAAACAATAAAATTCATTAAGTTATAAATTAAATTAAAATTATTATAAAAATTTAAATCCTTTAAGGAATTTTTTAATGGGAAGCGAAGCAATATGATTAAGCTAAAGGAAATACCATGGCTCATTTTATTGATTTACCCTATATCAATGGTAATGAGCCTACAAAAATTGCCATTAATAATAATCATAATTACATCAATATTATCTTCAATATTCGTTTTAATAGCTTTATATCTAATTATATCATATGAAGAAATTGGCTTAAAGAATACCATTAAATTTTTAATCATTTCATACGTTGTTTCATATATTTTTGAATTTCTAGGAGTTCGCTATGGAATACCATTTGGAAAATATTATTATAATCCCAAGGGATTAGGGCCCCTATTATTTGGTGTTCCTTTATTTATACCATTTCTTTGGGCTTCGTTAGGTTTCTTCTCATTAGCAGTATCAAATTGGCTATTAGCTGTTTTAGGTATGGTTACTCTTGATATAGCGTTTGATCCTTTATTATCTTATAAAGCAAAGTTGTGGGTTTGGATAACTAAAGGAGATTATTATGGGGTACCTATAACAAATTTCATAGGATGGGCTATTGTTTCTTTTATATTTTATGCCATTTATAAAATCAACAAGGGAAAATCTCCTAAAAAGAGTGTTTATTCTGTATCATTTTATATAGAATACCTTGTTTCTTGGATTATCCTAGATTTTATTAAAGGCCTATGGCTGGCAGGCTTATTAGGAATTTTAATGGGATTTTTATTTATGTATTTATCATTTTTTACGGGTATAGATAAATAAAATAAAAGAGAACTTATAATAAATTCACATCAACTATAAAAATTTAAAAATGAATTTATTTTATATTAAAAAAGAAAATTGTATTTTAATGCCTTCTAGTCAAGATAATTGCTATAGCACCTATTATTATAACACCTATTACTACACCACCTACAAATGTGTCATTTGTTGATATCTTTGCATTTTCAATTATGGGACCATTTATTGTTAGATTTGAATTGTTCGGCAAAGTATAATTTCCAACCCAAGTTATAGTCTCATATATTGGAACGGATTCACTTAATGTTATTGTTGAGCCTTTATTATACCATTTACTAACTCCATTAATTGTAACTAAGAATTGTTTTGTATAAATTGGAACTTCTTCAACAGGTTGTAGGACAATAATTTCATTGCTTTGGTTTAATACATATCTTTCTTCACTACCATTATATATCATACTAGGCAATGTTATTATAAAGCCCTGATTAAACCAATTGCTTTCGGTCTCATTTGGTAATTTTATTATGATATAGAACTGCTTTATGTATGATGGAGTAATGTTAAATGCTTTATTAACAACTATCTGTTGTGTTTGGTTTAATACATATCTTTCTTCACTACCATTATATATCATACTAGGCAATGTTATAACATAGTTTGAATTAAACCAATTACTAATCGTTCCATTAGGCAAAATAATTACATCATAGAACTGCTTTATGTATGATGGAGTAATGTTAAATGCTTTATTAACAACTATCTGTTGTGTTTGGTTTAATACATATCTTTCTTCACTACCATTATATATCATACTAGGCAATGTTATAACATAGTTTGAATTAAACCAATTGCTTTCGGTCTCATTTGGTAATTTTATTATGATATAGAACTGCTTTATGTATGATGGAGTAATGTTAAATGCTTTATTAACAACTATCTGTTGTGTTTGGTTTAATACATATCTTTCTTCACTACCATTATATATCATACTAGGCAATGTTATAACATAGTTTGAATTAAACCAATTACTAATCGTTCCATTAGGCAAAATAATTACATCTAAATATTGATATAAAGCATATATTCCTATAGAAATCGGTCCCTCAAGAACTATTTTACTAATATTAGAATTTATTATTTCTCTAACTGTGCTATTAAAGTAATATATATGGAAAATTGTAATTACAGATGATTTGTTGAACCAGTTGCTCGATAATGTTAAATTAACCCCATTTATTTCTGCAGGTATTGTTTGATTAACTTTAACATAATACTGAGTGTAATAAGGAGGTATAATGTTTAAAGAAGAATTTATTATATATGTTTGTTGTTTATAAATAACATACCTAGTATAACTTCCATTATAAATTATTTGACTAGGTATTATTATTTGGTCTCCTTCATTATACCAGTTGTTGTTTAATGTTTGATATATATTGTTAACATAACCTTTCAATTCAAATGGGAAACTAACAAAATATTGTTGTTGATATACAGCTGTAACATTTGCGTTTGTATATAAAACTATTGTATTGCTGTTGACAATTTTATTATTAACAATAAGATATTTGAATACCATTCTACTATTATTACGTTGATAATATAAATTCGGAAATGTTAGATTAACAGGTGTAGTAAATTCATAGTTACCACTTAGATGTGAAAATCCATCAACATAAAAATTAACAGGTGATGATACATAAACTGTACCACCGCTTACGTTAAATGAGCTATGTAATATTTCAATGCCTTGGGATCCTGCAAATAAAGTTGCATTTATATTATATTCACCATATGGTAAAATAAAGGAGATTGGAGAATGATCTCCAAAGGTTTCATTATAATAATTATTACCAGTTATACTTATTAACCATTCTCCGTTAGGAGGAGTTAGGTAAACAGTTAAATTATTACCATTTAATTCATAATATGCTTTTGGTTGCCATAGAAATTCCTGTTTATTTTCTCCTTGTATTTGATAAACTAATCCAAGATTGCTATTATAATATTCTTGGATTCCATAATATTGATTAACATTTTCTGCTGTTGCATAAGCTGTGAAAAATGATGGCTGTAAACTAATTGCGTCTGGTACGCTATAATATTTTCCTTCATACTCATAGTAAAGTGACATAGAAGCGTTCCAATTGTAAACACTTAATTGTGCTCCACTACTTTCTCCCCCAACAACCCATTGGGTTACAAAAGGAGAGTAAGGAGCGTATGAATTTATTGATTGAATTCCCGTTAGAAATTGAGGGTTGTTAGATTTAACGAGAATTGTAATTACATCATATAAAATCCAGCCTGAATTATAAGTTGAATTTTGAAAATCATAATACATGTAAATTTGTGGATAGCCATTACTGCTTTGATTGATATCCATTTTTGCATAAAGATTAAATGGTGCAAAGGTTTCATATGTAATTATATTATTGTTTGAAATGGCAAAGCTATAATAAAAAGTTTGCTGATTATAGGTTGAAAAGTTACCATTACCAGTTACTAGGCTTTGATTGATGCTAAAGCTTGGATATGTGCTATTCCATAGATTATCTAATATATAAACATAATAAATACCATTTTGATATTGAATACCAAAAACATCTTGTGCCCATAAAGTCATGCTATTAGTTACATTAAAATTTGAATTTAGCTGCACAGAAAAACCAGAATAGTTAATTGGAGAACCAGAATAAAAGTCTCCACCATTAAAAGAAAAATAGCCAAGTAAAGAATTTGTTGAATATGAATAATCAATTACATTATTGTTAACTAGCATAGAACCGTTATCATTAATTCCTACGCTTTCATTTAATCCCGATTGAAATCCAATTTTTATAGGTTTCATGCTTAAATTGTTTTTGGTTCCTTCATACTTTGTTATTTTCATGCTATGCGTGAATGGAATCATAAGGATTAATGATAAAAGAGTAAAAAGAATTAACAGCATTCCAAGCTTAAAATTAGAAGTTTTAACCATCTTTTCACCTCTTTTCTTATTATTTTCATAGATATATAAATTTTATATAAAAATTTTTATATAATTTAAAGGCATAATTTTTAAGTTATAACTTTAATAATTATTAATTTATATAATTAAAAAATTTATAATCTTTGTTTTAGCCTTTCAATTTATTTATATAAGCATAATATATTTTCTATAAGCCTTTCTTGATTTTAGCCATATATTAAATTTGTACACCTTTAAAATTTTTAAAGGTAGTAACCAATTATCTAACATGATTTACCTATCCTATAAAGATCATCATTAATCTTCAAACTAACTAAATTATTTAAGATTATTTACATTGAAAAATAATTTATATTAAATAACTATGAACCTTGAGAACATCCATGGTTATCATTATGATTACGCATATAATGGGATTCTCTATTAACAACTCTGACTATAACCCATATAATTATTCCTATAAAAGCTAACATAACTAAAAATCCAATTAAAGGAAATATAAACCAAAATGGGCTATAATATGGTCCATAACCAAATCCATAACCAAACATTGGTCCAAATCCGCAACCAAACCAGCACATATTTTTACACTATACTTAAATAATTTATACATATATATAAACTTTACTTATTATTAAAAATTTATTAACAAAATTATAATTCATATAAATTTGGTCTCCTTTGATTTATTACTGGTAAGATATTTCTTACCTCTTTTAATCTCTCTTTTTTGACTTCTCCTATTATAATTCCTTCATCTTCATTCATCCTATGCAAAATTACTCCAAGAGGATCTACAAAGCTTGTTATACCAGTATAGATATTGCCTATTTGATTAGATGTAGCAACATAAACTGTGTTTTCCAATGCTCTTGCTTTAATTAAAGTGATCCAATGCTCTTCTTTATTATATCCTTTAACCCATGCACTTGGAATTATAATTACTTCTGCTCCTTTTAAGGTTAAAGATCTAGCTATTTCAGGAAATCTAACCTCATAGCATACCATAATACCTATTTTAAAGCCTTTGAAATCAAACACCTCATATTTGTTGTTTGATGGTTCATAGAAGTCCGATTCTTTGAAATTAAATGCATCATATAAATGAGTTTTCCTATAAACATTTAACAATTCTCCATTATCATTTGTTGTTATAGTTGTATTATATACCTTTAAGTTATTTTTAATAGATTCATACATACCAACTGTTATACTTATGTTATATTGTTTTGATAATTTTAATATATTTTTTACAAAATTTCCATCTAAACTTTCAGCTTCACTTGCTCTTTTTTCTAAACTATCATCAGAGGTAAAATGTATCATAAATATTTCTGGAAAAACTACCATATCAGCTCCAAGATTTTTTGCAATTTTTACAAATTTTTCTATTTTTGATATGTTTTCTTCTTTTTTCCTACTAGAGACAAGCTGGGTTAAACCTATTTTTAATTCGTTATTATCCATTTCTCATCTCCTTTATTAAATATATATTATAGGTTTTTATTATATTGTTAGGAAGATGAACAAAAATTAAATTTTAATGGTATCAAAAATCTTCTCATAATAATATATCATAATGCAAAATTATTTACAAAAATTTTCAGAAATTTCTTTTGCTAGTTTGTTTTCTACTTCAAGATTCCATAGCATTTCAGGTATATCAATGAACATAAATATTTCTGATAATAATAAGGTTTCAACTGCAGTAACTGCTAGGTTTTGAATCCATTTTCCTACACCTATCCTAATAATTGTGTTATTAGGATCTCCTGATATCAATATATTTAATGATCTCTCTGCAGCAATTATATCCCTTAGAAATCCTCCTTTCTGAGCCTGAATTAATACACCATGAGGCGATTCCTTAGATGTTTGTGTTTTAAATCCTTGAGATGTTAAATAATCTACAATACCTTGTTTTAAAGAAGCTATATCTACATTCTTACCAGAACAACTAATTACTTTTTCTGCTACCATATTCTACACCCTTAGAAGAGGGACAGTTCTAAGTTAAATGCTTATTATAAAAAATGTTATAAAAATAAAATATAAATAAATAAAATTATTTTTTACTAATCAAGCTCAATATTTCTCCAACAATTCCTGCAGCAGATAGTTCAATTAATCCATATAACAAGGGGAACAATAATATTAATATAAACCATTGTATTCCTGCTAATAATTCAACAGTCTTTGCCAACGAAATCAAATAATTAATTGGGTAAACAAAATACACAACTAATGAACCTATAAAACCAATTAAGAAACTAGAAATTAGTTTTGTCGATCTTCTTTTTATCACTCCAATTATGGCTCCAGGTATTATACCACCCCATACATATGGAATAAAATATGAAAAGATTAAAGTTAAAATTATGCCAATTAATATTATGGCAATATTAATTTTTCTCATCTCATCCACCCTTTGGAAGCAAATACCATGTTGCATTAATATTTACAATAGGTGAAAATGGATAATATTTAAAGTTAAGCCATGAATTCAATTGAGTCTCAAACCATGGACTAGCTGGATTTTCACCAGGCCCTCCTGGAAATACAGAATAAAACTGATTTGTTCCAGGTGAACTTACAATCCTTAAGCTTGGTCCCTCGCTAACTATTAAAGGTATATATAATGTACCATTAAAGACAAAATATGCAGCTGAGGGAGTAAAACCATCACCCCAAATAGGTACAGGACCATAATTAAGAGATGATATACCTGCAGGGTTTACTAATTCTAATACATGCGTCTTACCCCATTCCCAATTTGATATATTGCCAAGCTTTTCATAAAGATAATTTATGGCTTGATTATAAGATGTGTTTACTATTTTGCAAACACTTCCATTAAATAGAGGTGAAGATGGATTATGAGTTGCAAAATAAGCGATATCGCTTGTAATCAATGTATCTGTTCCATAAAATCCCACTGTTCCAGTTAGCAAATTCTTATATTGATTTAGACCATATTGATTAAGTATTGGATTAATAACGTTATTTATTATGTTGAATAATGTGTATGTATAAATTGTTGGAGCAACTTCATTTTGATAGAATGTATAGTTCCATGTTGATAATATTGAAACACCTTTTTCTGAAATATTTGAAAGGCTTTGGTTTTCCAAACATGAAACCATAATAGGAGTTATAATAGATGCCCATGAGTCTGTAACATTACTTTGTAATGATTCCATTTCTTGGATTGTTATGTTTTTATGAGAATTTAAATATCTATATATTGTTAATGCCCTACCATTTGAAACCCAATAACCTCCAATAAATGGATATGGATAATCTAAATATGCTGTTGGTTGGTTTGGAGCAAATGCAAAACCTCTACTAGGGTTAATAGATTGTGGCAGATAATTAAATGGTATATAACCAACTGGTTCATAATTTTGTATCGATCCATTTAAAATTGTCCTAGAGCCTACAACTTCAATGCTTTTATTATTTGGTAATGTAATCCTTATCAAAGGATAAAGGCCTGCAGTAATAAATCCTGTTTCATTTTTAGATACCATGGCCAAATTTTGTGTTGGCTCTACCCAATATTTAGCCGCATTTAATAGCTGAGCAAAGTTTGTTGAGTTATCTAAAAGAAATTCAGACACAATAGTTAAAAAAGGATAATATTGATTTACCCAATAAAGGCTAATTCCCATGTTTAGAGATTTATTATAAGATATTAATGGACCATTATTCGTATAGTATATTGTGTATTTCTTATTTAAAATAGTAAAATTGTATTGTCTTAAAGGTAACCAATTTCCATCATATAAATAGGATTTATTATCCATGTTAACTATCTCAAGATAAGCATTACTAGAAGCTCCCAATGGAGTAGTTAGTCCCCATGCTGTATATTCTGTATGTCCTATTAAAACCCCTGGTTCTCCTACAAGTTCATAACCAGTAACGTTTAAGCCTGGGGAAACAATTTGTATTGGTAGCCATAGTGAAGGATCATATAATGTTAAGTGTGGATCATTAGCCATTATTGGAAAGCCTGTATTACTATAATTACCTGTTACCTCCCATTCATTGCTTCCTAGATCAATGAAACTTAATGGATCTGAGCAAACTTCATTAAGAGATGAAACAATTAATGGTATTGCTTTATGTAATGTTTCATTGCTTAGACCATTTGCAAAGCTATCATAAAAGTTTAAAGACCAAAAATAGGATGGACTTATGTTAAAGCTTTGAAGATTTAATCCATTAACTGTCCCATTACCAGGCATTGCAGTAATAGAACCATTAGTATAATATGGGTAGTATGGGAAGAACTCTTGTGTTATATTATAACCTAAATGAGTATAAATTAGGGAAAGTCTTAGCTCATCGCAAAAACCTTTTGCTAGCCCCCATGACATAACTTCTCCCCAAGCAATTGAATAAAATGGAGTAAAATTGTATGGTTTTATGCCTAACAAATAAAAAATTGGAGGCAATTCATGCAAGCTTTCTGCTCTTGCTATATAGGCATTTATGCCATTAGAATATGCTTGTAAATAAGAATAAATAACTGGATAATTTTGTTTTATGTATTCTAAAGAAAAATTTGCATTTTGAGGAAATCCTACATAATGGGCATATAGGTCTGTGTTTAGTGTTACATTACCAAACCAAGAACTTAAATTACCTGCTCCAGTTAAACCAAATAGTTCTAGTTGAAATAATCTCATATAAGCTGTGTAGTAACCTTCAGCAAAAAATGCATCATAAGTATTATTAGCAATTATATGAGCAACTCCTGTATTATCAATAATTATTTTAACTGGGCTTTTTAAGCCTTGTAAATATATTGTTTGATTCTTCAATTTTGAAGTATATGAATAGGGCCAAATACTTAATTTAGATGGACCAAACAAATAAAACATTTGTCCTATATAAGAAGCAAATATTAATATAACTAAAAATATAGCTATTAATATATAAGATTTTTTAGACATAGTCTCACATTTTTAATATATAAAAAATAAGGTATATATAGATACTTTACGATAAGAGTATCATTTATGGTATCCTTTATTCTCCTTAGGATCCTTAGGATACCAATTGCATTTCTCTTATTAAATATTAAGCCAATAGAACATCTTTTATAAACTTATCTCTCACCAAGTAGAAATCAATAATCTTGTAATGATAATTCATTGTATCATCTTAACTCTTTCGAAGTAATGAGATTTATTAGCATTATTAACAATGTTAAAAAATTTTTATATCAACATCTGAAGGCAAACCTTCAAATTTTTGCAAAAATCTATTACCTCAAATTTAATAATATAAAATCAATAAGCTTTAATAATTTAATAATTCATTGTCTCGTTTTTCTATAAAATTCTATTATTGATGAAACATCTAGTTCACCTAATCCAAGACCTTCTGAAATTCTCAATAAATTCGATATTAAAGAAGTTAAAGGTAATGGCATCTTTAGATTTTGAGACTCCCTTACCATTATCTCTGTATCCTTTCTCATATGTTTTAATGCAAATTGAGTTTCAAAGTCTGAATTTAACATCTTAGGAAGCTTTAAATTACTTGCTGGACTTCTGGTACTACTAATATTCAGAAAAAGTTCTGTTATTTGTTCTTTAGAAATTCCCGCCTTTTCTGCAAAGCTTACTGCTTCAGCTAACCCGCTCATAAAGGAAGCAAACATCATGTTAGCAGCTAATTTAATATATAACCCTGTTCCATTTTTTCCCGCATAAATTACTTTGTTAGATGTATTGCTTAATACATCTTTTACAATATCAAACTTCTCCTTAGGGCCACCTACTATTATAGTAATTCTTTTCTGTTCTACATCTACTGATGTCCCAATCATTGGAGCATCAAACATTATTCCACCATTTGAAGCAACCTGCTCAGATAAATTTATGCTAGTAGTTGGAGAAATTGTAGATAAATCTACCAATATTTTATTTTTTAAATAAGGCAAAATTTCTTTTATAACACTTGAGACTGCATAATCATCAGATAAAACTGTTATTATAAAATCAGAGTTTTTTGCAAGATCTGTTAAATTCTTGAGATATGTAACGTTATATTTTTTGGAAAAATCTATTGCCTTAGATTCTGTTTTATTATAAACGTAATCAAGCATGTTAGAATTTTTTAAATTCGCGGCTACTCTATAACCCATAACACCTAAACCTATTAAACCAATTTTCATTTTAATTCACCCAATAAAAAGGGTTATACTAAAATAAATAACCTTTCTTTAATAATAATAAAAATTAAGTATATTCTAATATCCTCTAAAATTTTATATTGCTTATAATAATTTATTCTTATCATTTTTATTAAAATGAAACTAAGAAAATCTCCCAACTCTTTAAAATTTGCATAATAAAGATAAAACACTAAAAACATTTTATTCAAATTTGTTACCATTATACATTATTCTGTTTATGTGATCATATTATTTTCAAAAATAATAATTCAAACGGTTTTATACAATATGAAGGAAAATCAAAAGTTTATTTAAAATTAATTGTTTTCACTATTATATACCTACTCCATATGCTTTATTTTCATAAAAAGTATATTTATTTTCTTTCATAGCCATGCTAATCTCTTTCCCAAGCTTGCCATTTAATATTATTGGTATGTTTAAATCTGCTGCAGTCCTCCTAATTTTATAGTCTTTTTCTATCAAAAATCCATCTGTAATAATTAGATCTATCTTTTTGTTTAAGGTCATTTCATAAGCCTTTTCATAATTTAGCTCCTTTCCACTAATTCCCAGCTCATCTATTGTATATATATTATAACCCATTTCTTCTAATGTCTTGCTTGCCTCCTTTAAATCGAATAAATTCTTAATTCCATATATTAATATTGATTTATTAATATTAGGTAACCTATTTGGCGAAATTGATAACCAACTCTTCAATAATGCACCATGAAATGTAAAATCAAAACTTGCAGCCTCACCAGTGCTTTTCATTTCAACACCCAAACTAGGATAAGCTCCCTTTAATTGAGACCATGAAAATTGAGGAGATTTAACTCCAAACGATTTTGGTTTAATCAGTTCAAAACCATCTAAATCTAAACCATCTTCTATTGCTTTAACGCTTAAATCTATTAAATTCATTCCAACAGCTTTGCTTGAAAATGGAAATGATCTACTTTGCCTTAAATTTAATTCAATTATATATGGAATTGAGTCTTTTATTACAAATTGTAAATTGAATGGTCCTTTAATTTTTAATTCATTTGAAAGCATTAATGAAATCTTTCCCATTTCATTAGCAACTTCTTCTCTTATTTTTCTATGAGGTATAACCATTGTAGAATCACCGCTATGTACACCAGCTTCCTCTACATGTTCATTTAAAACTCCTATAACTCCTTTTGAATCAGAAACACCATCTATTTCAGCCTCAATAGAATCTTCAAAATATTTTGTTATTATGATAGGATGTCTTGGAGAAACCTTTGTTGCAGAATTTATATACTTTATGAGTTCGTCAATATTATAAGCGATTCTCATGCTTGCACCACTCAACACATAACTTGGCCTTACTAATACTGGAAATCCTATTTCATCAACAAATCTCATTACTTCTTTTATATTCTTTGCTGAAAACCAAGGAGGTTGTTTAATGCCTAATTTATCTAAAATTATTGAAAATTTCTCCCTATCTTCAGCTATATCTATACTTTTTCCTGATGTTCCATAAATATTTAATCCCATTTCTTCTAATTCTTTTGCTAAGTTATTCCCTATTTGGCCAGAAGTAAATAAAACAACATTTTTTGTTTTTGTCTTTCCTGTTATATCAAGAATTCTTTCAATGTTTATTTCATCAAAGAAAAGTTGTTTAGCTATATCCCAATCTGTAGAAACTGTTTCAGGGTTATAATTTAATACATAAACATTATGATATTTTTTAAGAGAATCTATTAATGAAACAGTTCCCCAATCAAATTCTACTGAAACGCCAATTCTAAATACTCCTGATCCTATTATTAATATATTATAATCCTCATTGAATTTAATATCATCTTCAAATCCATTGTAAGTTGTATACATATAATTAGATATAGCCGGCCATTCTCCAGCAAGGGTATCTATTTGTTTAATCTTTGGAGATAAGTTATTTTTAAGCCTAATATCCCTAACATCTTCTTCTTTAATCCCTATAGCTTTAGCTAATATCCTATCGCTAAATCCCAATTTTTTAGCCTTAAGTAAATGATCATAATCTATGTTCTTTAATTTCTTTAATTCTTCATAAAATAAAATAATGTTTCTTATTTTACTAATATAAAATTTATCTATACCTGTTTTTTCATAAATTTCATCATCGCTTGCTCCTTCCTTTATTGCCTTAGAAAGGTACAAAAACCAATAAGCATTTCTTTCCTTTAACTTACATAATGCTTCCTCCTTACTCATGTCTGAATTATAAATCTCATTTTCTACAATTTCTTCATTAATATCTAGCATCCTAATAGCCTTCTGAAATGCTTCTTCAAAACTCCTTCCTATACCCATGACTTCTCCAATACTTTTCATTTCACTATCTATTGATTTTTCCGATTTTTCGAATTTATTCAAATCCCACCTTGGAATTTTTATTGCAACATAATCAAGGCTAGGCTCAAAACAAGATGTTGTTATACCAGTTATTTTATTTATTATTTCATAAATTTTATACCCAAATGCGAGCTTTGCAGAGACATAGGCTAATGGATAACCTGTTATTTTGCTAGCCAAGGCAGAAGACCTAGACATTCTAGGGTTTGTTTCAATAACGTAAGTTTCATCGCTTATAGGACTTAGTGCGAATTGCACATTGCTTTCTCCTATTAAATCTATAGAATCAGCTACCCTCATAGTTAAAGTTCTCATTGTTTGATATTCATTATTATCAATGGTTTGACAAGGAGAAATTACTATGCTTTCCCCAGTATGGACTCCCATAGGATCTAAATTTTCTATGCATGCTATAACTGCTTTATTCCCATAAGAATCTCTCATCACTTCATATTCTAATTCCTTATAATGATGCAGATACTTTTCCAGCAATACTTCATTTATATAGCTTTGAGAAAATGCCTTCTTTAAGTTGTTTTTAAGTTCATCTTCATTCCAAGCAACAAATGACCCTCTCCCACCTAAATTATAGCTTACCCTTATCATTATTGGATATCCTAACTTTCTTGCTTTATTCAAAGCATCATCTTCATTTCTTGAAGAAAAGCTAAGAGGAACTGGTATGTTATGCTTAATCATTGTTTCTCTAAACTTCTCTCTGCTCAAAGCCCTCTTTATTCCATCGATTGGAGTTCCTAACACATTTACTCCATATTTTTTCAACACTCCTTTATCATATAATTCTATCCCTACATTTAATGCTGTTT
The DNA here is from genome assembly GCF_000317795.1 of Caldisphaera lagunensis DSM 15908. NCBI lineage: Archaea > Thermoproteati > Thermoproteota > Thermoprotei > Acidilobales > Acidilobaceae > Caldisphaera > Caldisphaera lagunensis. The sequence goes on along the minus strand of NC_019791.1, from coordinate 1,477,261 downwards.
GCCCCCCAAAACCTATCATTATTCCATCAGGTCTTTCCATTTCAATTACATTACTTAATGATTCAAAATTTATTGGGAGCATGTATATCTTATCTGCCATCCTATAAGATGTTTGTATTGTTGCAACATTTGGACTAACCAAAATAGTTTCAATTCCTTCTTCTTTAATAGCTTTCAAAGCCTGAGATCCTGAATAATCAAACTCAGCTGCTTCAGCTATTTTTATTGGTCCAGATCCTATAACCAAAACTTTCTTAATAGCTTCTCTCATCTTACTCCACCATTTTTTTAAATTTTTCAAATATCCAAGTCGTATCTAAAGGACCTGGTCTTGCTTCAGGATGAAACTGTACTGAAAGTATTTTCTTTTCTTCACTAATCCAACCTTCAATAATTTTATCATCAGGATCGATGAACCATGGTTTCACATTGTTAGGTAAGTCTTTAATTGATAGTATTGCATAACCATGATTATGAGTTGTTATATAACTTTTTTCTGTTGTTAAATCAATAACAGGTTTATTTATAGCCCTATGACCATATTTCATCTTCTTAACTTTTCCTCCTAAAGCTAATGTTCCAATTTGATGACCTAAACATATACCTAATATTGGTATTTTATATTCGGATATAGCATTATAAGTATCGATTAATTTATTTAATAAATTTGGATTTCCCGGACCATTACTAAAAACGATACCTCCTGGATTAAATTTCATTATTTCATTTGCATTTGATTTACAAGGAACCCTAATTATATTGTAATAGAACGATTCATAAATTCCTTTTAATATCCCATGTTTTACCCCACAATCTATAACAACTATGTTTTTATCTATTTTTCCTTTATGTAATATTATTTCTTTTGGTGAAGTTAAATCTGTAAAATCTATGCTATCATAATTATATTTTTTCAGTTCACTTAATTCAACACCTGAAGAAATTATACCTGGAACAACACCTTGATCCCTAATTTTCTTAACAAGAAATCTTGTATCTACATCACTTAAACCAGGTATGCCTTGATCTGATAACCATTCATGCAAAGACATATAAGAATTCCATTTTCTAGGCTCGGTCTCTTCACTTACAATTAATCCTTCTACTTGAATTTTTTCTGATTCAAAATTATCTATAATGTTATTATCCATAACTTTCATTTTAGGAACTCCATAGTTGCCTACCAATGGATGAGTTATAATTAAAATTTGCCCTTTATAAGATGGATCTGTAAGGGCCTCGGGATATCCATTCATTGATGTAGTAAAAACTACTTCACCAAAATTATAACCTTGAGAACCAAAACCGCAGCCTTCAATTATTGTGCCATCATATAAATAAAGATAACCCTTTCTATTTCTTTTGCATATCATAATAATCACCTAAATTTAAAAATAATATTTGACTTATTAAATAAAAAAGACTTAACGAAGAACCATATTGCATTTCTTTATTTCTCGCGCATATACTGTAGTTATTTATAATGCCCACAAATTCTTTTGTAATATAGGATATATAAACTTTACTTTAATTTTGTTTATTTTCATTGTATAATTAATTTTCGTATAAGATATTACCAATTACTAATATAAAAATATTAAGATAATGAAAAATGAATAATTTAGAAACGTTTTCTATTTTGAGTATTTAACAAAATGATTTAACCTATATTAAGAAACATAGGTAAGGCTTTCTCTTATAAAGACTATCATGGAAATAAGTACTTATCTCAATTTTTTATAGGCTGTATAAAGTTTTTATCAATTAATAAAACATGCGCCGGGGGCGGGATTTGAACCCGCGTGTCCCTTTCGGGACAACAGGTCTCCAGCCTGTCCCCTTAGACCGCTCGGGCACCCCGGCTCAATAATTAAATTTATAGTCAAGATTTAAAAACATAATATTTTAAAATTAGCTATATAAATTTATTTTCCAGATTTTATTTCAATGTAAACATCAGGTGGTACTTGAATTCTCATTAATCTTCTTAATACTCTTTCATCTGCTTCTATATCAATTAATCTTTTATGTATTCTCATCTCCCAATGTTCCCAATGTTTGCTACCTTCTCCATGAGGCAACCTTAACAAGGGCATCTCCAACCTTTTTGTTGGTAATGGTATTGGACCTCTTACAGGTACACCTGTTTTTTGGGCTATTTCCCTTATTTGATTTACTACTGATTCTAAGCTTTTTACATTTGTGCTCCATAGCCATATCCTAACCTTAAATGCCAAATTTGCCACCGATAAATGTTTTACTTCTTAATTTCTACTTTTGCTGGCTTAATCTCTGTAACTATACCTATACCTACAGTTCTATTCATATCTCTCATTGCAAATCTTCCTAGCTGTGGGAAGTCGCTGTATTTTTCAACTACAACTGGTTTTATTGGTTTGAACCTTATCATAGCTACATCTCCAGCTTTTAAGAACTGTGGGTTCTTCTCCACTTCTTTACCAGTTCTTGGATCTAGTTTTGATATTATCTCTGTTACCTTAGCACTAACTGTTGCTGTGTGTATATGAATAACTGGTGTATAGCCAACAGCTATAGCGCTCGGATGCCATACAACGAATACTCTTGCAACAAATTCATCTGCAACAGTTGGAGGAGCATCAAATGGACCTACTACATCACCTCTCTTTATTTGGTTCTTCTCAACACCTCTTACTGAAAATCCTATGTTATCTCCAGGCTCTGCCTTTTGTAAATCTTGATAGTGCATTTGTATACTTCTGACTTCTCCCCCTACACCTGCTGGCATAAATATTACTTTGTCTCCTACCTTCATTACACCAGTTTCAACCCTTCCTACTGGGACTGTACCAGCTCCTGGTATTGTATAGACGTTTTGAACAGGTAATCTTAAGGGTTTATCTACTGGTTTTGGAGGCACTTGTAAATTATCAAAGGATTCTACTAATATTGGCCCTTTGTACCAAGGCATGTTTGGACTTCTCTCAATTATGTTGTCTCCAGTCCATGCACTTACTGGGACAAATGGTATAGAATCTATATTGTAACCTAAACCTTTCATAAACTTTCTTAGAGTATTTGCAATTTCATCATATCTCTTTTGATCATAATTAACATCTGGTGCATCCATTTTATTTATTGCAACTATCATTTGCTCAATACCTAATGTCTTTGCCAACAATAAGTGTTCTCTCGTTTGACCTTCAGGGCTCATACCTGCTTCAAATTCACCTTTTCTTGATGAAACAACTAGCATTGCAGCATCTGCTTGGCTAGCACCTGTTATCATGTTTTTGACGAAATCTCTATGACCTGGGGCATCAATAATAGTGAAAACATATTTCCTTGTCTCGAACTTCATAAATGATAAATCTATTGTTATACCTCTTTCCCTTTCTTCCTTCATTTTGTCTAATATCCATGCATACTTAAATGATTCTTTACCAGCGTTCTTTGCTTGTTCTTCTAATTCTCTCATTTTCTTTTCGTCTACAATACCTAATCTATATAACAAGTGTCCAGTTAATGTGCTCTTACCATGATCTATGTGCCCTATTACAACTAAATTTAAGTGCGGCTTCTCAGGCATGCATTTACACCTCTCTTATTTATCTTTTTCCCTCATTTTAAGCTTAAACAGGGATTTAAAAATACTATGCTTAATAAACTCATAAATTTCTAATAAAATAGAATAATACGCAAAAAACAAAAAGATTATCTCGAGCTTAGGGCTATTCTCTCTATTTCTTCTTTTTGCTTAATCGAATAGCTTTGTGGATCGTTTCTTGATGCTAACAATATTTCATCAGCTAAACACTGCTCTATTGGCTTTATGTTACCAAAAGAACACTCCCTTGCTCCTTCTGTTATAAATCTAATTGCTAAATCAACTCTACGTTGCGAAGAAACATCAACTGAAACTCTATAGACTATACCTCCATACATAATCCTTGTTGTTTCTTCTCTGGGAGCAGAATTTTCTATTGCTCTAACAAATACTTGTATTGGATTTTCTTTAGTCTCTAGATATATTATATCAAATGCATTTCTTACTATATTATATGCCATCATTTTTTTGCCTCCATTTTTTCCAGGATACATTAATCTGTTAATTAATCTCTCTACAACGTTAACCTCTGCCTTTCCAAATCTTTTATGTTCATGCCTTCCTCCACTATGAGGCAAATATGTTGGCTTAAGGCTTATGTATTTCTTTAAACTTGGATCTCTGATTTCAATTCCTTCCCATGACCATTTATCAAATAATTTTATCTCATTTAAACCGCTACCAACTTTATCTATATCTGGTAGTTGCGTTTGACTGCTCAATTCTCTCACTCCTTATAATTTATAAAAGGGTTAGTTTTTAAAAATATTGTTTCTACCATTTGTTAAACAAAAAATCTTAGACAAGCTTTAAACTTAATAATTTTGGCAGATAATATGATATAAGCGAGGGAACTAAATTTGAGCGAAAATTTACTTAGAGTTACAAACGTTCAAACATATTACAAAGTTATACAAGATATGGGTAGCGGGTTTGGTACATACATAATTGGTATGTCATTATCTTTAGAAGATGGAAGAATGTTTTCATTAGTTAACATACCAGCAGATGTTGCAGAAGCAATTAGAATATACAATGATGGAGAAGTCCCTCCAAGAAGGCAATCATTATTTTCGTTTTTAATGAATCATGAAGAATTCAAAGATATCATAGGAAAAACGTTAAAAAGAATTATAATTGATGAACTTGACCAAACAAACGGATTATATACTGCATCAGTAGAATTTGAATCTGAAGGATTGAATATCAGCATAAAAATGATACCTAGCCATGCAATTTATTTGGGCATTATTTCAGGCAAACCTATTTATGTATCGAAGAAGCTTGCTGATATGGAAGAACAAAATCAAGAACATGGAGGTAGTAATGATGATGAAGATGATGATGAAGGAGAAGAACAATAATTAAAATAATGCAAAAATTTTATCTCTTAACTTTTTGTTTCTTCCCTTTCCATAAGGCATCTAAGGAAACTCCGTTTACCATAACAACTTTATACCTTACACCAGGTATATCTCCTAATGATCCTCCTTTTGGTCCTCCTATACCTTCTATTATAACTTCATCGTGCTCATCGATATATAATACTCCCCCATCCTTTGGAACGAATGCAGTAACTACTTTTTTGTTCTTAATTAATTGACATCTAACACATTTTCTTAATGCAGAGTTTGGCTGTCTTGATTCAACTCCTACCTTTTCTAATACTATAGCCCTTGCCATAGGGGATCCTTCTAAAGGGTCATATTTTTCAGTTAATTTTAGCATTCTTCTTTTAAATTCTTTTTGAGACCATTTAAATTTCATTCTTTTCTTCCTTAATTGCCTTGCTGCAAATAGTCCATTAGGTGATTTTCCTTCACCCATTATTTGTCACCGCTCTAGCAAATGTAATGTGTATAATCCTAGAATATAAACTTTGTTTCATTTTAATCAGACCATCCTTAAATATGTTCATTTTATTACAACCTTCTCTATATTATAAAGCTTGCTCAATATTATTTTAGCTCTTTTTACGTTCTTTCCTTCTTTTCCTATAGCTTTACCTTTTTCATCATCTTTAACTTTTATATACAATGCCTTTGTATTATCTTTATCTATTAAATCAACCTTCAATATTGTTATACCAGGAAATAGATTCTTCGCCATCTGTTCTATTTTATCCGAATACTCTACAATTTCAATGTTTTTATTTAATATCTTAGACAAGGATTTTACGTTTTTTCCATCTTTTCCTATAGCTTTACCTAAATCATTCTTACTTACCAAATAAAATACTCTGTTTGATTCATTATCAGAAATACATCTATAAGCCATTGCACCAGTTAAGTCTTGAAATAAAGACAAATATCTAAGCTCTTCTAGATCTATTCTATCGCTGCTACTATTCTCCATTACTTGCACCCTAAGAAGTTCCGGCAAGATCAAGTATTCTTGATTCTCCAGTATCAATAATACTTATTGATGAAACCTTAAAAGGCTTACCTAATAATGATCCCAATTCCATTGATGTACCCTTAAAAACATATAATGGTATGTTTGATAGTTTCGCATTTTTTTCTATTTTTGACCGATAAACCAGAGGCATATTATCAGCAATTATAACCATCTTTGCCTCTCCTCTTAATATTGATTTTATTGTCTTCTTTACTCCCAAATAGTATTTACCGCTTTTAGTTAAGTTCTTTAATTCTTTATCCAGCGAGACAGACATATTTTTTCCCTCGTTCTAAACTGGTAGTTCCTACTTATTTATTTTCTGTATTGTTAATAGAGGGTTTAATAGGTGTTGCGCCCATACCTAACATAACAATTCCAGTACCTATTCTTGGTATTAAACCTGCGCTAATGCTCTCTGTAACACCGAAGAACTTCTCGTCTTCCCCTGTTATGGCTGCATTATAAATTTGATTTATAGTAACTTCGAATGCTGCTCTTGCAATAACGCTTGGTTTTTCACCTACAACTCCTAATCTACCTATTTGTCTTATCTTTCCTGTCCATGTCATCATATCAGCTACTAGCATAACATGCCTTATATCAACATCAAGTCCTGAGTTTTGCAACACATCTAATATTTCCTTAATTATAGCATTTCTACCTGCTTCTATTCCTAAAACTTGAGAAATTTCTACAATATTATTTGTTTCTATTCTCCCTGGATCTACTCCTTTGATTTTCATAATCTCTGCTAAGTTGCTTCCTTCTGTTAAAATTACATATTCCTTTTTCTTAACCCCATTTTCTTCATAACCTTTTTCCTGTATCATGGTCTTTTTAATACCTTTAACCCCTTTTAGATATGTTTTTCTTATTTTAGATATTATTTCATTAAATGCCTTTGTATCATATAATTCTTCTTCAGGCATTACATCTTCACTTAATTCAACATTTATTATATTAGGATTATTTTCATCAACGTTTGCTTCTCCTATTTTTAGCTTTCCAATAGCTTCAATTATTTCTTCAGGAGTTACTCCCTTATCTTCTAGCATGTCTTTATCTATTTCTATTTGAATCCTAGGTTCTCCTAATACATATGAAATTTCCGAAACAACATTGCTTATTATAGTATATTCTATTCTCCTCGCAATTTCTTTAGCTTTTTCTAAATCATTCCTATTTTCCTCATCTAAATAAATCCTCATTATAGGAGTTGATGGTTCATGTCTTGCATCTACAATCTCTATTAATCTAGGCAGACCTAATGTAACGTCGAATTCCATTAAGCCTGCATAATGGAATGTTCTTAATGTCATCTGTGTACCAGGTTCCCCAATGGATTGGGCAGCTACTGTACCAACAGGTTCCCCAGGTTGTATCATTGATGATATATAACGCCTAACTGTTTCCTCAACTACCTCAATTTTCTTTTTTGCATTGAGATTTGATTTATTAAGCTTTTCAATTAATTCATTATAAATTTTTTCTGGCAATATTTCTTTTGATGAATTTAACTTAACTTCTAATTCATTACTATAATCTTCAACTGTTTTTTCTGCTTTTTTCTTTCTGGGACTCATTTTACTCACCTTTAGCCTTTTGGATTATCCTATCAATATTTACTGCTTTACCATGGTAAGTTAACATTGGATCAACCCCATCTTCTCCATACTTAAATTGTACAATGTTACCAACAGAATCTCTAACAGTTCCATCATATGAAACATATAAATCTTGCAAGGCATTTATAAGTCTTCTCTGCATATAACCACTTTGTGATGTTTTTACTGCAGTATCAACTAAACCTTCTCTACCACCAGCTGCATGGAAGAATACCTCATAAGGCTTTAATCCTAGTCTAAAGTTGCTTATAATAAATCCTCTTGCCTCGGGCGATAAATCTCCTGGCTTAAATTGAGGTAACGTTCTAGTCCTAAAACCTCTTGAAATTCTTTTACCTCTTACTGTTTGCTGCCCTAACATAGCTGCCATTTGTGTAATATTAATATCACTACCTCTAGCCCCAGTTCTTGCCATAATAAATGCATTGTTAAATGGATCCATGTAGCTAATTGCTAACTTACCTGCATCATCTCTTAGCTTTTGCAATCTTTGAATTATCTTTAATTCTAAGCTTTCCTCAGCGGTTCTTCCAGGTATAACTTCCAAGTTGCCTTCCTTGTAATTATTAATAATCTCTTGAATTTCATTTTTAGCTTGTTCTACCATGATTTTAATTTTATCTTTTGCCTCTTTTGTTATTTCAACTTCTTTTAGAGATATTGAAAAGCCTTTTATTTCCAGCATTCTAATAAACATTCTAAATACATTATCTAAGAATTCCCTGGCCTTATCTGGACCATATTCTAATGTTATATAATGCAATACATTTTCTGGTTGCTCAGCTCCAATTGCGTTTTTATCGAAAACTCCCATGAGTAATCTTCCATTACTAATTATAGTATATGAATCAAAGAAGCACCTTTCATTATCACATTTTAATTCTCCTGCATTAATCTTTGCCCTTCCCTCAAAACTTAAACCTTTTGGTAGGAATAGACTTACTAACTGCTTTCCTGTCCATAAGGGTTGTGGCTTTATTATAGCAGGTTCAGGCATTTTGCCTTTATAGTTTGCTGCAGCTAACAATAATGATACTTGTTCTTTAGTTAGGAGATTTGTTTTAACTGTTAATAGATATGAACCGCTAATATAGTCTTGTCTTCCTCCAATTATAGGACCTCCATATCTAGGTGAAAGTATTTGCTTTTCAACAAGCATTAATTCCTCTGCTTCAGCCCTTGCCTCTTCAAGTCTTGGTACATGTAAGTTCATTTCGTCTCCATCAAAGTCTGCATTATAAGGTGCGCAGTCAAGCAAATTGAGCCTAAATGTACGTCCAGGCATTACTCTAACCTTGTGAGCCATTATGGACATTCTATGAAGGCTTGGTTGTCTATTAAATAATACTATATCTCCATTTAGTAAATGTCTTTCTACTATATCCCCTACTTCTAGGCTTTCTGCAAGCTGCCTATAATTGCGTTGATATCTTAGATCAATTTTCATATTTTGCCTGCTCTTATATACAAACATTGCTCCAGGCCAATTATACGGACCGTTTAAAACATATTTTCTTGCTTCTTCAATATTATAAGGAGTTACAACAATAGGCAAAGTTAATATCTTTGCTATTTCTTCAGGAACCCCTACTTCATCTATGCTTATGTATGGATCAGGAGATATAACAGTTCTTGCTGAGAAATTAACTCTTTTACCATTAAGATTACCCCTTAATCTACCTTCTTTACCTTTTAATCTTTGAGCAATTGTTTTTAGCTGTTTTCTACCCCTATGGGATAACTGATATATGTTTGGTAATTCATTATCTATGTATGCAGCAATAACGTTTTGTAATGTTTGCCATGCTTCTTCAACCATAGATTCTGGGGCATTTGATGATAAGAAATTCTTAAGCCTTTCATTCTGCCTTACAATTTCAACTAATGCATGAGTTAAATCGTCTTCTGCTCTCATACCACTTTCCATTGTTATAGAAGGTCTAACAGATAAAGGCGGAACAGGTAAAACTGTTAATACCATCCATTCAGGTCTAGCAGCCTTTGGATCAACCCCTAATACAACAATGTCCTTATCTTGAACCCTTTCCAATCTTTCTCTTATTTCACTAGGCGTTAATCTAATTTCTCCTTCAGGCCTAACTTCATAGAAAGTAAAAGGCTTAATGAACTTCAACTTATATTGTTTATAACCGCAATGAGGACATTCTGAAACTGAAGAAGTTTGTTTTGCTACCTCATCTGCAAATGTTTCTGCCAAAACTGGCCACTTTTCTTTTAGTTTTAAATAAATGTTTGTATAATATGTTATTTTTTCATCGGGTAATAGAATTCTTCCACAATTTCTACATGTAGATTGCAAAATTACATTTATCTTATCTCCTAAATGAGGTAGCAAGACCGGCCTTGCTAAATCAATTTTTCCAAAATGACCTGGACAGTCCTCTCTTGTATTTCCACATACTGGACATCTTTCACCTGGTTCTATTGCTCCGAAATGAGAATCTCTTACCCCACCTGATACAGGTGTACCATCTGCCTCATAAATTTCTGGCCTAACTACAGTTACCTTAGCCATCTTTCTTATTTCTATTGGGCTCAACAAGCTAAAGTGTATTTTATCAATAAGATATCTTTCACTTTCTTTATTACTACTCATATAGGACATTTTTAAGCACCTCCATTCTCAAAATTTTCCTTTAATTTATTATTAGAATCATCATTAGATGAATTATTACCACCTATACTAGCTTCACCAGTTAATTTCTTCATAACTCTTATTTTATCAGAAACCTTTATTTCAGGTTTTACTCCCATACTAATTATTTCCTGCAAAAATAGTTTAAATGCATATGGAACCTTTATAGGCCTTATATCACCAGAATCCCCATGGATTGGACATTCGTAAATACCTCTCTTACTGTTATACCATGCAATATGACCACATAAATTACAAACATGCATAACATATAAATCGCTATTCTCAAGCATCCTATCTCTTAGCATCATTGTTGCTCCATAACCTACTAAGCAGTCTCTTTCCATTTCTCCAAATCTTAATCCTCCTTGTCTTGCCTTACCTTCAGTTGGTTGTCTTGTTAATAATTGGACTTTACCAGTTGCCCTTGCATGCATCTTATCCGAAACCATATGGTATAATCTTTGATAAAATGCAATACCAATTGTTATAGTATTCTCAATAAGTCTGCCTGTTCTTCCATCATACATAACTTCTTTTCCATTGGGATCAAATCCTTTCTTAACCAATACCAACTGCAAGTTGTTAATATCTTCCTTATAAAATGGTGTACCATCAATATACTTACCCAATAAAGCCCCTGCCTTTGCTGTAACCAGCTCTAATAATTGTCCAACAGTCATTCTTGATGGAATACCATGTGGATTCACTATAATATCAGGAGTTATACCGTCTTCTGTATAAGGCATATCATATCTTGGGAATAGCATCCCAACAACTCCTTTTTGCCCATGCCTGCTTGCAAACTTGTCTCCAAGTTCAGGTATCCTTAAGTCTCTTACCTTAACTTTAACCAATTTATTTCTTTCAGATGTTTGAGTTATGAAAACTGTATCAACAACACCGCTCTCTCCATATCTTAACTGTACACTTGTATCTCTCTTAGATAAAACACCTGGACCAATAACTCTTTCTTCTCCAATGAATCTTGGCGGGCTTTCCCTTCCAACTAAAACATCTCCTCCAACAACTTCAGCTTCTGGTTCTACAATTCCATCAGGCCCAAGTTTTATGTAATATTGATCTCCTTTATGATCATATAATTTAGGCGATGGAACTGTTATCCTATCACTTAAACCTCCTGGATAGTCGTTCTCCGTTGAGGCATAAACTCTGAAGAAATGAGCTCTACCTAAACCCATATCTATACTTGTCTTATTAAATATTATAGCGTCTTCTATATTATATCCAGTAAATGACATAAATGCCAATATAAAGTTTTGTCCCGAAGGTCTTTGATTATAACCCATCTCCTCTAAATGCCTTGTTTGTACTATTGGTCTTTGCGGGTAATGCAATAAATAACCGTGGCTATCCACTCTTAAATTATAGTTTAAAGCATATAATCCCAATGCTTGCTTTGCCATTGCAGATTGATACGTATTTCTCGGGCTCTGGTTATGTTCTAAGAATGGTATCGTAGAGGCTGCAACTCCAAATATACCTGTTACCCACAATTCTAAATGCGTTGTATCATTATTTATATCTTCAATACGCTCAGCAACAATAGCATTTTCTTCTTCATCAGGATCTATAAATTCAATTACTCCCATCCTAACCAAATCCCAAAAGCTCAATTCCCCATTTTTTACCTTAGAAACCATTTCTTTTGTGAGCCTTGGCTTTCCTTTGTCAACTACTATTAATGGCCTCAATAACCTGCCTTCATCAGTATTTATATAAACTTCATTAGTATTACCTTCTTTTATTAATGAAATACCTACCTCAAAACTTAACTCTCCCTTCCTTCTCATATCTCTTAGCTTTCTTGCTAATTCATCACCATTTTCAACATAACCTATTGGGCTACCGTTTAGAAATACCTTTGCCCCATTGTTTACCAAATTTGTTATATCATTGTTTTCCGATGACATCTTTATTATTTCATCCATCAAAATAACTCCTTGATTTCTTAATATCCTTTCTACTTCTTTTTCATCGACTCCCACAGATATGTATGTCATTAAGGCTAGATTCTTTACCAAACCACAGTTTATACCTTCAGGCGTTTCAAATGGGCATAATCTTCCCCAATGAGTACCGTGTAAATCTCTCGCCTCAAAATGAGTTTGGCCTCTACTTAATGGCGATATAACCCTTCTTAGATGGCTTAATAAACTGATCCAATTAGTCCTATCTAAAGCCTGGCTTACTCCTGTCCTATTTTGGGTCCAATTACCTGTTGCTAAGGCTGCTCTTATCCTTTCAGTTATAATATCGGATCTTACCAAAAATCTTAATCTTAGTTTCTTACGTTGACTTATATATTCCTCTAATTGGCTTGATACTGTGTTAACAAATTGTTGAAATGCATCTCTAAATATTTCTGCTATTAAATCTCCTGCAAGCCTTAACCTTTTATTTGAATAATGATCTTTATCATCTTCTCCTCTCTTATTTAAATATAGTTGTAAAACCCTATTGGCCATCTCTCCTAAGAAATATGCCTTCTTCTTCCTATCCTCCGGCTTATTTCCCAAATGTGGGAGGAATTGATTATCTATAAAATCTTCAGCCCTTGCTATTCTTATTTCCCTAGGCTGTCCAGGAGCTAATCTATTTCCTATATATTCCAATGCATCTTCTGTTGTCTTTATTGTAAAAGCAACTTTTTCAAAGCTTGGTAAAAGCTCCCTTTGTATATCTGAATCAAAGGAGACAGATGCAGCAATTTCTGCATCTTTTTCTAAACCTAAGGCCTTCATCATTACAACAAATGGTATTCTATAGCCTAGCCTGCTCATGCTTAATTCAAGTGTTCCATCATTCATTCTATCAACTATAACTTGCCTTCTTAAACCTAATACAGTAGAAACAACCTTTGCTGTGTGTGTTATCTTTGCTGTATTTGCAGTAGAAAGACCAACAATAATTCTATTAACTGCAAGATCTTCTTGTGCAACAATAACTCTTTCACTGCCATTTATAATAAAATATCCTCCAGGATCATAAGGATCTTCTCCTTTATTAATAAGTTCATCTTCCTTATATTTAGATATTGGATCTACCACAGACTTTACCATAATTGGGAAATCAGCAATCTTTAATTCTTCTCTTTCTATTTCATTTCCATTTTCAATAAGGGCCATTTCTAAATATAATGGCCCAGAATACGTTAAGTTTCTTATCCTTGCTTCTGCTGGAGTTATTAAACGTGTGTTTCCGTCAGCTTCCTTTATTTGAGGATCTAAAATCTTTATTCTACCCAATACAACCCTTATATCAGGTCCCTCTTCACTTATTTCATTTTTCTTAACCTGTTTAAAAGCAGGCCTTATTTCACCATATGAATCTATAATTTTTTGTAATCTTTCTTTAACAAACGAATTAAATGAATCTAAATGTTGCCTAGATAAACCATTTTCGTGAATATATTGCCTGAATAAAGACCATAAATCATCCGTATCTAACTTAGATGCATCAATAGACAAAACTTGCACCTCTTTAATAAGAAACAACAACTCTATATGCCTTATATTTACCTGCCGTTGGCGAATCTCTTTCTATTTCAATAATATCTCCAGGTTTTCCTCCCAAAATCTTAACTACAGGGTCATTAATGCTAATACGCGGCAATTGCCACGGCTTAATCCCTAATGACTTCAAAACTTCTACAGATTCTTCTAATGGTAATATTCTATGTTTTGGAACCAAGTAATGCCCTAATATTTTATCTTCTTCTCTTAATTTTGAAGGCAAATTCCTATGCCACCTCTCCACTGCAAAAAGTAAAGTTAGAGCCCGGGGTTATTAGTATTATCTTAAAAATGATGTGTGGAGCCCATTATGGGTGTGGCGGGCCCGCCGGGAATTGAACCCGGGACTTCCGTCAACGGCAGGCTAGGTTGCTGCCCTTTGTCTACGGGTTAAAAGCCCGCCGCTCTACCTGGCTGAGCTACGGGCCCTCCGCATATACTTGTTTCTTATCTTAGGATTAAAAATACTACTGAAACAAAATTAAAAAGAAAATAATTAATACTCTTTATTTTAATATTTATTGAGATTTCTTAGATTTGGCGCAAGCACCCAATCCTTTAGCTAAATCAATAAGAATTCCTAATCCTTGAGAAACATCTGGATCTCCTAAAGCTCTCATTAAACCAAACAGACCTAATTTTCTTTCCTTTGTCACATCTATATTTCCTAGGGCATTAAATGCGCAATTTGTTAAATCTTCCATTGTCATTTTAGCCTTAGCATATTGTGTCCCATCGACCTTTTCTATTCCTCTACCTAGAGAAGCTAGTAAGCCTGCTAATCTCATTAAAACTGGATCATCAGCAACCGTTAAGAATGTATCATCAGATTTTTCTGCTAAATAGTTCAACAAACCAAGTAAACCGCTTTTCTTAAGAGCTGCTATTGAATTTAATAATTGAGCAATAGTTTGAGCCTGAACTTCAGGTGAAACTTCCTCTACATTATTTTCTGCCATTTTTCTCACCTCAGAATTTTAAAGAATCAATCCAACCTCCATAAAAGCTTTGTTTTAATAATCTTCCTACTGTGTATTTGCCTACAAAATAACATTTTGGAACATACATACCTTTTTGTTCATCAAATGGTACTTCGCATGTACCCATCCATCCCTTTTCTCCAGCATAACCAACACATGTTACTGGACTATAGGGTTGAGCTGGCGCAAACCCTGTTAAGTCAGCTATTATATTTCCGGTAGCAGTTATAGCCATAGATTCAACAAATACTCCAGCTAATCCAATTCCTATTGTTGGTAAGCTATGTTCTCCGGCCATATATACATCATCATATTGTGGATGTCTCATGGTCCTTGGCATAGCTGGAGACCATCTAGGATCTGGCTTAAATACAAAACCTTCACTATTTTCTAATGCTTTTGGTAGTCTTGGTGGTGGAACCTTAACTAATAAATCATATTTAAATTCGCCTGCACTTGTAACAACTGCTTTCTTTTGTACATCAACTTCTCTTAGCTTTGCATTTGGTACATATTCTACTCCATATTCATCTAACGTTTCTTTTATAAACCTTGATATTTCAGGACCTAATCCTCCATTTGGAACTGGCATTATAGGTGCAGGTATTGGATCTAATAATGTAACTTTTACTTTCTTACCTCTTTGTTTTATATATAGGGAAAGCATAGGAGCTGCTTCATAGGGATATATTCCGCATCTATAAGGAAATTCTGGGACTAACAATACTATATTAGAATTATCTTTTACTTGGCTTAAAGCCTTTCTCATTTCTAAAGCTCCTTCCAATGTAAAGTTATGAACACCATCTTTATCTAAACCGGGATAAGCATTCCATCCCATATCTGTACCTAAAGATACAACTAAATAATCATATTGATATTTGCCCTTTGTACCTATAACTGTCCTATTTGCTGCATCTATTTTCTGAATCTCATCAATTGCTGTTTTAATTCCATATTTTTCCATATTAACTATTGGTGCTCTCGTATCTTCAGGTTCTCCATAATTAAATGCAACATCAAAAAATAAAGGAGGCATATAATGGAATCCATCTTTATTAACAACTAACACCTCTGCATCTATATTTTTCTTTTTAATTTGTTCTGTTAATCTTTTTGCAGAGATATAACCTCCTATACCACCGCCAGCAATAACTATTTTTTTAGTCAAGACTAATCACCAATCCTACTTACTAAATATTTATACGATTTTAAAAATCTTACTAAATAAAATACACTATATTTAGAGACAAAGGAATATAAAAATTATTTTAATATTATTAATATTTATGCTACGATCCTAAGGCTTTTAGCAAATTTAGCATTAAATTTAATCCCTTAGATACCTCTGGTTGTGATAGTGAAGTTATTAATCCAGACAAAGACATTGGCTTTACTTCTTTATTCTTTATAGCAGATAAAGCATTTCCTAGTTTATTTAATGTTTCTTTATCTAACGATTCTATTAAACCTAATAAAGATTCAATTTTTTCTAAATTTTCTTGTCTTGTTAATTTCTCAATTAATTTAATTAATTGAGGCAGTCTATCTACTACCAAAAATGTTTCTTCACTTACTAAAAGTTTAGATATTGCCTTTAACAACTCCTCATCCTTTAATATGTTATTTAATAACTCAACAAGATGAAGGAGTCTTTCAATGCTTTCAGTTTGGAGTTCAGCCTCATTTATTTCTTCCATAACAATCACCTTACTTAAATATCTTCCATAATATCTCCGGTTGCGTATTTTCAAAATAAACATCAAATATTGGATCCCAAAATTCTGGATGTCTTATTACATCCCAATATGCATCAGCAAACAGTCTTTTCATAATAAAGTTTATGGTATTTGCTGGTACTTTTGCTGCAGGGTGGTTATAATCGCTTATAACAAATGTGCCTTTCTCAAATCCTAATTCTGTTGGACAATTTGTTCTACCAGTATTTTTAGCATCCAAGCCTAAAACTCTTTTAGCGACTACCTTAGCTTGTAAGTGAGCTGTTACACCAGTTTTAGCATTTGCTGATGTTGATGCATCCCCTATTGCAAAAGCATCATCATATTTTAATATTTGATTTGTTAATTTATCTGCATTTATAAAACCATCTTGATTAATAGATTCTTCTGGCTTAATTTCTATTTTAGGCCCTTTATGGACTGGTATAACAATTGCTGCATCATAACTTAATTCTTCTCCCTCAAGAGATGTTATCTTTTTATTATCTACATCTACCTTATCGGCCGTAAAGAAAGTCATCACGTTTATTCCTCTTTCTTTTAATATGGGCTCAAGAACCTCATTAAACGTTTCAGCAGGATAAGCTCTTGGATAGGGGACTGCTAACACCAAGTTAATATTATCCCTAACCCCCCTTAACCTAAAAACTTCATCAGCCATCAAAATACCCTCGTAAGGCGAGGGGGGACATCTATGATATGGATCACCTACTGAGACAACAAATGTACCCTTCTTCATATTACTTACGACATTAAAAACCTTGGATGCGTTTTCAGGCGTTGAATGAAAATCACCAAATTGGTTAACTAACTTTTCATTACCTTCAATTGATTTATGGTCTATTGTAACACCTGGGGCTATAGCTATATAATCATAGTTCAAATTTTTATTAGTACTTAAAGTTACTGTTCTTTCTTGTAAATCAATTTTTTTAACCTTATCAATAATCAAATTTACTCCTTTAAGTAAAAGAGAACTCAATGGTCTATATAAATTTGAATAATCATTTCTAAATGCAATTTGCAAAAGTTGAGGCCAATAATAATGATTAGGAGTATCATTTATTACAGTTACATCAAACTCTTTAGTCAAGGAATTAGCTAATATCGCTCCTCCAGAACCCCCACCTACTATTAAAAATTTCTTTTTTTCTGCCATTTCAAATCATCCCAAAGAAAAAAAATTATTTCTTAGCTGTAATCTTAATTACAGCAACTATCTTATCCTTATCCTCTTTTAATTCTATAAGCTCATTCTTTGTTCTTTCAATCCAGGCTTTAATATCACTCTTAAATCCTGGATCAGTGGCCCAAATTTCTAATACATCACCATTTTTTGCATTCCTATAAACTTTAGTTAAATTTGTTATAGGTCCTGGACAAGATAAACCTCTTGCATCAACTACTTTTTTTCCGCTTTCACTCATATTATTCACCTCAAATAAATAATGTTTGACCTCCTTCAGCATTTTGTAAAAATGTTGCAACCCCAACAATATCATCAACTAATTCGTTAAAATCTTCCCTCTTTAATCCCATTACAGATGCCATTAAACTGCATGCATAGACCTTTGCTCCCATTGATTTCGCTTCTTTTAACATATCTGCCCATGAAGGAGCATTATTTTTCTTCATGCCTTCCATTAATAATGGAACCATGCTTTCGAATTCTTTTGGCCATACAGGGTTCGCTGGTTTTTTAATAAATTTAGTTAAGGCCCACCCAGTAACAAATATTTGAACATCCATTCCTAAGGCTGCAGCGCCTTGGGCAATTACCCCTACAGGTATGAGTTTATCATCCGTTCCCGAAAATACAATAATAGAGAGCTTAGACATTGTACACCTCACCCACTTAATTTTTCTTTTTAGAGAATTTTATCTCTTTATATATAATCCATCTATACGAATAGAAAATTAGTACTTATATAGTAGTCTCTACATAAAAAACTGCTGGCTATTAATATAAATTTAAATATTCCAAAGTATAAAATACTATATAGGTGTTAAACGGATTTATGGATCAATTCCCCTTAGTTTATGTTGATCAAGTAATTGGGCTAGTAAAGTATTTGAATTCCATTGGTGGAAAAGTAGATTCATCAAGGCTAGATGAAATGCTAGATGTTGATATAGATTTATTACCACATGTAATAAAGGCTGCTGAAATAATTGGATTAGTGAAGCAATCAAATGGAGATTTAATTGTTACAGAAATTGGTAAAAAAATTGAAGAGGCTGAAAATAAAGATATGAGAATTATTATGAAAAAATTGATCAAAAATGCAGAACCATTTAAAGACATAATATCTAGTGCAAAAAAGAATCAAATTAATATAGAAAAATTAAGAGAAATTTTGGAAAAAAATGGCTACAATAATATTGATGAAGCAATAAATGTTATATCCCAATGGCTTGCTCTAATTGGAATTAATGTTATTGTAGAATAATATGTAGAATAATATTTAAGAAAATGATATAATATTAAATTATTTAAATCAGATCTTTCTCTTGGGCTTCCTGCATTTTATCTGGGCTTATAACCATAACCATTTTATTTACCATTAATTCTACTATCTTTTTTATACCTCTTTGCCCTGGAGAATATTTTGATCTAACAATATCTACTTCTTCTAGTCTCCTTATTTGGCTACTCACATTTGCTTTGCTCTGATTTACCAAATTTGCTAGATCTTCTAAATCTGCAGGACCTTTTTGTAATATTGACAATATCTTTGCTCTCGTATCGCTAGCCAATGCTGAAGAAACCTTAGCTATGGCTTTTGGACCAATTACATACAACACTTTATCTCTTTCATAAATCCCTTCCTTTGTAGGTATATTTTCTGACATAACATTTCACTCCTTTTTTCTAACTTATCTCTACATTTTATATCTATGCAATACCGGGTTAATATTTTTTTGTATCCAATATATTTGTTAGATTATTAATTTTATTTTTTTAAAAGCTTCTTATCTATATGTTTAGGTTATATTTATAAATGTTTCCCACTAAAAGATAATACATATTTCTAAATTATTAAATTATAACAAATTTAAATTTAGACAAAAACACTATACAAAGGAGTACTAAAAAGTGATAGAAATTGGGCCTATCGTTAAAGGAAAAATATTATCAAATGGATAACAATGATTTTAAAACATTGTTTCTAATAGAAAAATTCATGCGTTATTATGGATTTGTACCATTAGAAGTTTTAGAAAACAAATCAAATATACCTTCGAATCAAATCAAAAAATCTATTGAAAAACTTCTTGATTTAGGACTCATTATATCAGAAGCTTCGCCTTTTTATGGTTATCAATTGACATTTAATGGCCTAGATATCTTATCTTTAAGATTTTACTTTAATAAGAAGATCATAACTGATATAGGAGATAAAATAAATTCTGGGAAAGAAAGCGATATATATAACGCTAAGTTAATTTCTGAGAAAAATGCTATTATAAAATTTCATAAAGAGGGAAGAACATCATTTAAGGCAATAAGAAGAAAAAGATCGTTTGAATTTAAAAAATGGAATTCATGGATTGAATTATCTAAGAAAGTATCTAATAGAGAATTTTTAACATTAAGTAATCTATGGAAAAAAGGTGCATTAGTTCCAGAACCAATATATGTAAATAGACACTCAATTATAATGGAAAAAATTGATGGATTAGAATTATATAAGGTAAAAGAATTAAGTGAAGAAATGGTAAAAAATATATTAGATGATGTAATAGCTACATTAAGAATTGCATATAAAGAGGTAGGTATCATCCATGGAGATCTTAGCCCTTATAATATTTTAATAAGCAATAGCGAGAATCCAAGAGGATACATAATTGATTGGCCTCAATTTATAGATGTTAAAAATAAATATGCTGAATCGATTTTAAGAAAAGAACTAGAATATTTAGCCTCTTATTTCTATAAAAGATTTGGGATAGAGGTAAGCGTTGATAATCTAATGGATTCCATTAAGGGGGGAATTGATGGAAAATAAAAGAGAATTCTACATGGGCATAGACATAGAAAGTGGGAGCCCCCTCTCTAAAGAAAATCATAAATTCTTTGTTATTATAATTGATAATGATTTAAAGATTGTCAACAAAATTAGAGATATTACATTGTCATCTTTAATAAGACTTGCATGGGAATGGAAGCCAAAAGCAATAGCAATAGATAATGTTTTTGAAATAGCCAAGGATGAAAAATCATTATCAAAAATACTTTCCCTTTTACCTCCTCAAACCCAACTTGTACAAGTTACTATAAATGATGGAAAATTTGCTGATATAAAGGAAATAGCAAAACAGATAAACTTAGAGATAGATCAAGGCAAATTAACTCCAAGCAAAACAGCATATCTAGCAGCTGTTATAGCATTAAAAGGTAAAGGCACAAAGATATCCTTTTCTAATGAAAAGACCCAAATAATAGTTTCTAAGGGAAGATGGTCAAAAAGCGGAGGTATGAGCCAAAATAGATACCAAAGAAGAATAAGGGCTTCAGTAAATATAGCTGCTAATAAAATTAAAGACTTATTAGAAAGATCTGGTATAGATTATGATATGTTCGTTAAAAAAGGAGAAGGGGGAATAGATTCAGCTATCTTTACTGTATATACATCTAGAGAAAAATTATATGGGATTGTTAGACCTCATAAGGGAATTGATTATTCTATAGCAATCAAATCTATATATGATGGAAAAATTTTATTCGGTAATAATTTAGATAAACCTGATAGACCAATTATAGTTGGCATAGATCCAGGAATTACTACTGGTATTGCTATTATTGATTTAGAAGGCAATGTTTTATATTTGGATAGCAAAAAAGAAATGGATAGAGGAGATATCATATCATTAATATATTCTTATGGAAAGCCTATATTGCTAGCTGTAGATGTAGATATAATACCTGATATGGTAAAGAAGCTAGCAAGTCAAATAAATGCAGAAATATATGTACCTAGGGAGGATATGCTTGTTGTTGATAAAAGCAGCTTGGCATTAAAAGCTACCGGTGGAGAAAATCCTGATACAACACATGAAAGAGATGCATTAGCATCAGCATACAAGGCTTTTCTTAATTACAAATCTAAGCTTTCTCAAGTAGAATCATATGTAGAAAAAATTGATATAGATTTAGATGTAGAAAAAATAAAAGCTGATGTTATAAGAGGAATAACTATTGCTGATGCCATAGATAAACAAATAAATGAAATGCTAAACTTAAATAATGAAGAATATAAAGAGGAGAATAACAATAATTGCAATCCAGATAAACAACCTGAAAATGAGTTAATATCTAAAATACAAAAACTTGAGGCAGAAAAAATTACATTGGAAAATAAAGTAAATGAATTAATTAAATCATTGGCTATCTCAGAAAACGAGGTTAGATCAGTAAAACAAAAATTAAAAACGGAGTTGTTAAAAGATGAAGAAATAAAAAAACTAAAAAATGATGTATCTAGGTTAAATTCATTAGTCAATGAACTCGAGGAAAATATAAATATTGCTAATGAAAAGAATAATTTATTTAAAAATATATTAATGAAAATTTTGAATAATGAGATGATAATTATAAAGAGACTTCAATCTCTAAAGATGAACAATATTAAAAAGGTAGAAGATATCTATGGTAAATTAAAAGAAGGGGATGTGATTTTAATAGAAGATCAAGGTTCTTTTGAAAATGATGCAATAAACTATATAATAAAAAAGAATATACTAGCAATTATAGTCAATAGGGAAGATACAACTCTATCTGAATTGTTAAAGAAAAAAGGTATACCAGTCTTAAACAAAAATGATTATAATATAGTTGATATTGATATCTTTACCTTTGCCCCTTCAACAATTTTAAAAGATGCATCAATGAAAAATAAAGAGTTGAAAAAGAGTAATGTAGAGGAGATAGATTTAAGAAATATAATAGATCAATATAGAAAAAATAAAATTTGATCTAATAAAGCGTAGTTTCTCCCTTCAAGATCCTCATAGTTAAAGCTGGTAAATTCTCAAGGTACTCATCTACAATACTATTTATTTCTTGTTTCATGTTAGAAGTAAGTTTAACATTGCTATCTGGTATTACTGCTACATCCGCAATTAGAGGATCATTAATTGGTCTCCCTATTTGACCCAATAATCTTACTGTTACCTCCTTTAATCCATTTACTTTAGAATATATTACTTCAGCAATCTCTTTTGATGCAATATTATATATTTTACCAATGTGAGTAACTGGATTCTTACCAGCAGTTGCTTCTAAACTCATAGGTCTCATTGGTGTTATAAGACCATTAGCTCTATTACCCCTACCTGTTGCACCATCATCTCCATGCTCTGCACTTGTCCCAGTTACTGTTAAGTAAAATACGCCTTCGTCTGGCAAATCACCATTGTTAACATATACTCTCACATTATAATTAGGTGCAATTTTAGATGAAAGATCTAGGACTTTTTCTTTTATTTCTTCTTTTATTTGAAGGTATTCACTTGGATTATTTACAAATCTGGAAACAATTGCATTGGCTATAGTTATATCTATATTATTCCCATTTCTTAATCCCATAACCTTAACATCTTCACCAGATGCTGGAACTTTATTTTTAAACTCTTTGCTATTTAATGTTCTTTCTGTTTCATAAACCAATCTTTCCAATGTAGACATAGGAGCAAATCCTGCTCCAAAACTTGTATCATTAGATCTATGGGATTGAGATTTAGAATCATATATACCCCTAAGATCCGAACTTCCCTTACCTATTTTATAATCAACGATAACATGTTGTTCAGGATCTAGGAACCTTAAGTTATTTGATATCCATTCCTTAACAGCCTTAACTACTATACGACCAACTGGTATTTCTTCAACTCCTTCAGATGTCCTCACTTCTGTTGTGGCCCTACCTGAAACTATTATATATATAGGTTGGATAACATCGCCTCCCCCCCACTTTGGCGTTGCTTGGCCTCCAACGAGCAATACTTTATCTAAGTTATGATGCATTATTACCCCATATTTTTGTAAATAATATAGGCTTAGTTGTCTACTAGCTTCCTCAGAAGCTGCATCACTTATATAATCAGGATGGCCAAGGCCTTTCCTTTCAACAAGCTCTATTTGGTTATCTTGCACAGAAGATGCTGAAACCTCTCTTACCACTATATTTTTTACCAATTTTCACACCCTTAACTCCATACCTCTGAATTTTCAAATAATATGTAAAGTTTTAAATTATTTTGCTCTATATTTTATTAATTTTATTTATATACAAAAATTTAATAACCAGCTAATTCTATGCATGTATTTAATAAGTTAATTGAAAAAAATTAATAGATAGACATAAATACCTATAAGTCTATAATATAAAAGGGTGAGAAACCTGCAAAAATCTTTCTTGTATGAAATCGGAAATACAAAAGTTATTTCTATTATTGATAGAACAAGGCCGATAGCTTATAATGATGATTCCATAGCAACCTTAAGAAAAATTATAAGAAACACTGGGGCTAGAGCATTACCAATACTTGATAGGAATTCGGGTAACTTTTTGGGAGTTATTAATAGAAGCGATGTATTAATAGTATCATCAACAAAAACTAATGCTACCTCTTCATCAATACTAAAAGAACATTTATTAGAAATAAACTCTAACTACACAATATTTGAAACGTTAAATCTCATGTTTAAATATGATTTGTGGGAAATTCCTATATTAGAAGGGAAAAAATACATAGGTTTAGTAAGTATATCAGATATAGTAAAATTATTATTTAATAAAGCAAAAGATTATTTAAAAAATATTAATGCAGAAAATTATATGACAAAAGAGCCTATAACAGTGAACCTTGAAGATCCAATATCAAAAATTTGGAAGAAAATGATGGAATACAAATATGCTGGTTTTCCAGTTGTAAATGATAAAGAGAAACTTACTGGTATAATTACTCAACTAGATCTTATCAAAAAAGGCTATACAAGAATTCATCTGGAAAGCGAATCTGGAGTAAAAAATCAAACTAAAGTTAAAGATGCAATGACATATACTGTAATATATGGATATCCATGGTCAACACTTTATGAAATTTCTATACCAATAGTGAAAAAGGATTATGGTAGAATACCTATAGTATCTAGCGAAAACGATAAAAAAGTGGTTGGAATAATTGATAGAGAAGACATAGCTAAAGTAATAATAAAGGGTGATCAAATATGAGTAACTCCAAAAGGATGACAAATATCAAGCTATCTAAATATGTTAAACCTATAACAAATGTATCATCAAAATATTCAATAGGTTATAGGTATATTAGAGCTGATAGCGAACCGAATTGGTCCCAAAGGGTTAAGGAAAAAAGTGGAGATGCGGGTCTATTAGCTTCTAAACCGGCTATTACCATAAGCCCAAATTCAACAATTCTTGAGGCATTGGAAAAAATGTCTTCTTACAATGTTAGAGGATTAATTATATCCGATTCAAGGACATCATTAAAAGGAATAATTATGGCAACAGATCTAGTTAATTATCTTGGAGGAGGGGAATTTTATAACATAATCCAGCAAAGATATAATAAAAACCTGTTTAATGCATTACAAAATGAAAAGGTTTCAAACATAATGAATACAATGCCTGTTTTTGTTAAAACAACTCAAAAATTAACAGAAATAATAAAATTAATGGCTATAAATAACCTTGGTATGTTACCTGTTATAGATGATCTAAATAGGGTTGTTGGCGTTATAACAGAACATGATATAGTGAAACACATAATTTACAAAGATACTGGTAAAAAGGTTTCATCTATAATGACTTCCAACATCGTTTCCGCATATGAAAATGATACTTTAAAAAGAGCAGCACAGCTAATGTCATTATATGGTTTTAGGAGAATACCGGTAATTTCTACAAAAGAAAATGAAATTATTGGAATTGTTTCTGCTAAGGATTTTGTTAATTTCTTTGGATCTCATGAAGTTTTCAAAAATGTTAGTTCATATAACATAGAAGATGTATTATCATTACAATTAACTCTTATAATGAAAAAGGAAATAAACACAATTAATGAAAATGCAGATATAGGAGAAGCTGCAACAGAAATGATAAATCGCAATACAAATAGTTTAATAGTTATTAATGATAACAATGAGGCAGTTGGTATCATAACTGAAAGGGATTTATTAATGTCACTAGCTATGAGGTGAGATCATGGCCCCAAGGGTTTCTTCATATATGAGGACACCAGTTTATGCGGTTTCCCCTAATGATTCTTTAGCTCATGCAAGAAATCTAATGCTAAAAAAGGAAATAAGCAGATTAGTAATCGTTAATGATGCAGAGGTACCTGTTGGCATATTAACAACAACTGATATTATTGATGCATTATTCGGTAAAAACTATCAAAAACCGTTAGAATCAATATTAGTAGGAGAAGTTATGACAAAAGATCCAATAATAATCGAAGAATCAAAAAGTTTGAAATCGGCTTCCCAAATTATGCTGAAGCATAGAATAGGAGGATTACCAGTTGTAAATTCAGAAAAAAAGCTTGTAGGTATTTTAACTAAAACTGATATAGTAAAGGCATTTTATGATAAATATAAAGGGAAATATAAAGTTGGAGATATAATGAGGAAAGACTATTCAACAGCATTACCTGGACATAGCATATTTTATATAGCAAGGTTGATTGAAAGTGATCCAACAGGAAAAGTTATAATTATAGATGAATCAAATAAACCTATTGGAGTAATTGCCAAAAAAGATATTGCTTATGCCCAATTACCGTTATCAATGTTGATGTCTAGGGGTAAAGATAGATTCATAAGGAATAAGGTTCCAGATGTTTATAAAGAAAAAATCATTAGCCTAAGGATGTATTTAGTACCAATAGCAGAGGATATAATGTCATCAAATCCGTTTATAATAAGGCCTGAAGATGATGCAGCAGACGCAGCCAGAATCATGATTGAAGAAAACATAGGTGTCCTACCAGTTGTAGATAATAACACACTAATTGGAACCTTAAGCAAGTTAGAATTTATGAATATAATAGCAAAGGACTAATTTTAATCAAACAAGTTATTTACATATTCCTTTGGATCAAATTTCTTTAAGTCTTCATAACTTTGTCCATATCCTAGATAAATTATTGGCTTCTTTGTAATGCTAGAAACTGATATTGCTACACCTCCTTTTACATCAGCATCTATTTTAGTTATAATAATAGCATCAATACCTATGTTATCATTAAATAACCTAGCTTGCTCCACAGCATCATTTCCAGTTAATGCATCTACAACTAATACCTTCATATCAGGCTTGGTTACCCTAATTATTTTCTTCAATTCCTCCATTAGGTCAACATCACTATGCATTCTTCCTGCAGTATCTATTAATACAGTGCAAATACCTCTAGACTTTGCATATAGAATGGCATTATAAGCTACACTCGCTGGATCCCCTCCATATTGACCCTTTATTATTGGAATGTCTAACCTTTTAGCATGCACATCTATTTGTTCTTGTGCTCCCGCCCTAAAAGTATCTGCACCAGCTATTACAACAGATATATTATTTTTCTTTAAAACATTTGAAAACTTTGCTATAGTTGTTGTTTTACCAACACCATTTATCCCTAAAAATACGATGACAAAGGGCTCATTCTTTGAACACTTGTTTTTTATCTTAGTTATTATATCATTATTTTCATATTCCATAAGTTTCATTATGGAATTTTTTAATGAATCCTTAATAACATCTTCAACACTTTCTCCTCTTTTTACCTTATATCCTATCAGTTCTTTCTTTACATTTTCTATTATATTTTCAGCAACATCAAATGCTACATCATTTTCTATCATATCTAATTTAAGATCTTCCAAAACTTCTTCTACATCATCTTCTTTTAATTCTTTGTATTCTACCTTATCCTTAATTGTATTTGATAATTTCTGAAAGGCCTTTTTGAGGCCTTCAAACAAAATATTACACCTTTTGTTGTTGCGCCTGCTCACTTATTTGTTGTAATACTGATTCGTATTGATCCTGAAGTTTTTCAAGTTGAGACAATCTTTGGCTTACATCATTTATAGCATTATTTAATTCGCTCTCCTTTTCTGTTAAAATTTTCATAGCCTCATTTGTCTCCAATTTTGCATAGATATCTGCTCCAAGATATATAATGAAGTGATTCTTATCTAAAGGCTTTGCTATTGTCATGGCCATATATCCAGGATCTAATGGAAATATAATATTTTCTTCACTACTATTGCCAATCGCATCTATACTCGATTTTGCCTTTACTATACCATCTCTTTGCAATAATAATTGGGAAATAAAAGATCTTAACTGAGAAATTTCTGACCTTATCGCTTCTAGCTGAACTATTAATGTATTTACATCTATTGTTTGAGTTTTCGACATTAGAACTTCACCATTTTATTTGTTTCAAGCAATTTTAATATATATGAATCAGAAACTTGATCTAAAGGTACTTCATCTATTGATTCTATTTTTATGTGCTCTCTTTTTAATTTATGTCTACTACCTAGTTCAGAATATATCCTTTCAATAGCATGTTCTTTTTTCATAGCTCTAACATATATTTCAAATTTATTCCATATTGGGAATTTATCATGAGATAACATCATTTTACCTTTGACAAGATATACCTTAATTTCATTTGACATTTTTAATCCTCTCTTTTCTTTGATCCCTATCGCATAATTATTCAACCAACTTTTTAAATGTTTTTAAAATCTTCAATGCTTTTTAAAAAATGAAATAATTTATTATTAATTAAATAACTTCAACTTGAAAGGATTGATATTTTTTCATGAATTGGAAATAACTACTTTTTTAAAAAAACTCCCTAAATCTTTTTCCATTTTCATAAAACGCGATTCTTCATTTTAACTTATAAATTCTAAGGATAGCGTAAAGGTATGGTGAAGAAATTTGCCAAAGAAGAGAGAAAGCAGAGGTAGAAGGAAAGGAGATAAAGGTAAATCAAAACTAATACAATGTGATAATTGTGGAAGGTTAGTTCCAGAAGATAAAGCAATCTGTGTTACTAGGGATTACACACCAGTAGATCCTCAATTAGCTGAAGAATTAACCAAAAAAGGAGCAATAATACCAAGATATCCAGTAACCAAATGCTATTGCATAAGCTGTGCAATTCATTTTGGACTAGTTAAAATAAGAGCAGAGGATTCAAGGAAACCAAGAACAAACCTGTTTTAATTGTTCTTTGGAATTTTAGTAAACTACCTCGCCCTCTCAATGGGGCATTGGGATTTTCAATATTAATGGTATGCCTTTATTACTTTCTTTGATGTGTTAACATATCATGGCTCACCTTAATGAAAGGTATGAGTCTTTTTATCTTCCTATCTATGCTTTCATGAAATTATCTCTTCATGAGGAAACATTCTCAGATTTATATTCTGTTACCCACTATACATTTTATGATTCACAACTCCCTTCCAAATGGAAGGGGTCTCTAGGTGATATCGTGAATGAAAAATGAAGTTTTAATCTCTGCGCCAAGCCATGTGCATGTAGGAAACATAGATTTAAACGGAAACTTAGGAAGAAAATATGGTACACTTGGTTTTTCTTTAGAGAGCCCGAGACTTGTTTTAAGATTAAAAATATCAGAAAAAGATTCAATAAATGATAAAGATGGACTAAATTATATTTCATTATTTAAACAATACCTTGATTGTAACAAATATTTCGAAGCGGAAATATTGGAAGATATACCTATACATGTAGGTTTGGGTAGAACTACTGCTTTAGCATTATCAATAGGTTTTGGAATCAATTATTTATGTAATAAAAAGGCTAGCATTGATGAACTAGCAAAAGTTTCTAATAGAGGTAATCAAAACTCAGGATTAGGAGTAAATTCATTCAAACATGGCGGCTTTATAATCGATGGAGGGGTTAAAGGAAATAACGTTGCACCATTGATTTTCAAAGGAATCGTTCCAGATAATCTAAGAATCGTAGTTTCATTGCCAGAAAAGCCAATTAAGAATATACTGGAAATCAAAAAAAGAGAGGATGAGATTCTTTCTAACCTACCTATTATGGAAGAATCTTTTTCATCATATTTATCAAGGATTGTATTAATGAAAATTATGCCTAGTTTTATTGAAAACGATTTTAAATCATTTGGAGAGGGATTAACAGAGTTTAATTCATCATTAGGAAAATATTGGAAAAAATATCAAGATAGTATATATTGCTGTAAAGAAACTGAAGAAATCATAAAAAGATTTCTTGATCTGGGAGCTTATTGTGCATGTCAATCGAGTTGGGGGCCTACAAGCTATGGTATTTTTGAATATAATGATTCTATCAAAGCCGCTGAAGAAATTAAAAAACTAATTAATGATTTGGGTGGAGGAAAGGTTTGGATAACAAAGGTAGATAATATAGGGGCATTTTTAAAAGCCTAAGCAAACTTAAATAATCAATATTAACTGAGAAATAACTCAAAAAGATTTATGAATTCTCTCAAATCATAAAGAATTGAGTAGATAAAGATGCAGGAGAAGAAAAATAAAATTGGAGATATAATAAAATCAGTAGATACATATTTGAAAAAATTAGATTCCATTAGAGAAGAAATTGTTAAGATATCTAGAGATGTTATAAGATATAGCGGATGGAGCATTACTGAAGCTCATAAAGGAGATATAGACAGTGCTTTAAATTATTTACATGAATGTGAAAACAAAGCAAAAGAATTAATAAAGCTCTCATTAAATGCCCCAGAATTAACCTATTCTGGTTTAGTCTATAACGCTTTAAGTGAGTTTGTTGAGGCAAAGGTCTTTTTAAATATAATAACTAATAAAGAAATTCCGACTAACGATGATTTAAATGTTCCACCAGTCCCTTATCTTCAAGGCTTAGGAGATGTTGTTGGAGAGCTTAAAAGATATGCTCTTGAATCTGTTAGAAAAGGAAATTTTGATAATGCATGGAAATCATTAGAAATTATGGAAACAATTTATTTGGAAATGAGGAGCCTTGATTATTCCGACTCGATATTACCTGGAGTAAGACATAAAATAGATGTAGCAAGAAATTTGGTTGATGAAACTAAATCACTAATAGTTGATCTACAATCTAGAGAAAATTTAAAAGTAATGTTAAATAATTTAATGGAGAGGAAGTACAATGAGTAATAATATTGATCCAATAGATCAAGCCTTTAGAAATATAATGGAAAAAATCTATTGGATTGAAGATATAGATGAAGCAGAAAAGGAACTTGTAAAATGGCTAAATAAAATGGATGAAGATTTAAAAAATCTATTACTTGAAAGAAGGAAAAAATATTGTGGAAACCCCATGTCAATAATGGAGGTAATAGGATTACAAAATTATTTAGATCAAAATGAGGAAAACAGAAAAGATGTTGAATATAGGATAGCTATGGCTAAAGAATTAATAGATATGGGGCTCTTACTTCAATGCCTTCAAGTTTGGAATGATATGGAACCAAAAGTGAAGGCTAAGGTTTTAGCTCCTCTATATAAAGCCTCTTATGCATATGAATTGGCATTAAAAAATGGATTAAATGAAATTGATGAAACTCATTTAAATAAATCTATTGAAATGGCAGAACAGGCATTAGAAAAAGCGGATGATTTAGGATTGTTAAGCGAGCTCAGATCATATTTAGAAAGTTCTTTAGGAAGATTTGTTTCTAGCACATTCAATTAATTTTATAAAAAAGGTGATTTATTTGGTAAGAGCTATAGGCATAGATTCTGGTACAATGAGTATGGATTTATTGGGTTTTGATGATAAAGATAATAACGTATTCTTAGATGAGGCAATTCCTAGAGAAATCATAACTAGCAATCCAGAAAAACCAATCGAAATAATTAAATCTTTGGGAAAAGTAGATGCCATAGTTGTATCAAGCGGCTATGGAATTCCTTTTAAAAGAGCTCAAGAATCATCAGATAAGGAAATAGAATTAGCGACATTCATAAATAAAGATGATTTGGAAAGAAAATTAAAGATAGTAGGCTTGAGAAATCTAATGAAGTTATTTAAATCATCTGACTTACCTGCCTACTTTGTTCCAGGTATAATTCAACTAAACACAATACCAGAATATAGGAAAATAAATAGAATAGACCTAGGGACATCAGATAAGTTATTTAGTGCTGCTGAAGCACTAAGGAATGAAAAAGTATACTATAAAAAAGATCCCAAAGAATCAGATATAATTGTAATAGAAATAGGCTATGCATATACAGCAGCTCTTTCAATTTTACACGGTGAAATTATTGATGGGATTGGTGGGACAAGTGGATTTCCAGGTTATAAAGGAATGGGAGCCATTGATGGAGAATTAGCATATGCAATGGCAAGTTCAGAACCATATTTTAGCAAGCTTAGACTTTTCCAAGGTGGAATAGCTGATTATCTTGGATTTGATAATATAGATAAGCTAAATGAAATCTCTAAGAATGATAAAAGTAATAAAGCATTAAAAATGTTTATTGAATCAATACTAAAAGATCTTAGCATAATGATAGTTTCCAATACAAAACCAGAAAGAATCTATTTAAGTGGAAGATTTACTAGATACGATAATTTATATGCATATATCAAAGAATCTATTGAAGAATTTTTAGAAAAAATTTCAATTAAAGCAAAAGTTGTAAAACTTATGGGATTGGGTAAAAAAGCTAAAGAGGCTGCTTCAGGGGCAGCTGTTTTAGCCAATGGTATTTCAAATGGAACTTATAAAGATATATTTGAGGCATTAAAATTGAAAGAATCAAAAGGATATATATTTGATTTCATATTGCCTATTGATCTTAGAAAAGAAATTGAGAACTATTTTTCTAAATAATGTTGCGTGATTATTGTGCTTTAAACTTGGCCAGCTCTTTCTTCTTAGGCCTTAAATCAGTTCCTCTACATCTCCTGCATTTCTTGGCATTAAGTGGATTTTTTGCTCCACATCTTCTACATATACTAACCTCAAATACTCTCTTCTCAACTATCTTTATCAGCTCTGGATCGGTTATTGGCATCTTTTGCTCCCTCCTAGCAGTTATAAAATAAGGGATTTAAATAATTATTTTTTTAATATTTAATTTTTATAATATATATACAAAAATATATATCAAACTAAATAAAAACAATTTCTAGGTGAAAAGCATGTCAGCAAGTTCAGGAAAATTAAGTATAGGTGAAGAGGTTTATTTAAGGGGTTTAACAGGTAGGCTTGTTGGGATATATCTTTTTAAAGGTTTTAATAAGGTTGCAATATTAACTTATCCTGATAGAATTTGTGAATCAATCTCATCAGCGGCAGCAGTTTCTTATTTAGACAGCTATGGATATTCAGAGAATAAGGTTAAGATATTTGATTATAGCGAAAATATAGACGATATTATAAAAAGCATCATTGATTGGAATCCTGATGCTATATATTTGGCATTTGGAGGGGAACAAAGGCTTGTTAATGTGAATGATATGACAATTAAAGTTCTTAACTCACTTTATAATCATGGATATAAGGGAAATATTTTAATACATGTTAGAGTATGGCTTGCAACAAAGCAACTTTCAACAATATTGTCTAATAACGAATTAAAAGAATATCTTAGATCTGTTCAAGGCATTAGATTATTTACTGCAGACGCTAACTTAAGAAAGTTCATGTTTAACTATGTGTTAATATCAAAAGATGGCAAGGTAACATTGAATAAATATGCAGAAACTGATATAACGCAAGAACATGCAGATTTATTAAAGCTATCATTACCACCTTCATAAATATTATTTTTAAAAAATTGTTTTGTTATATTAATATTCTACTCAAAATTTAAAAGTTTAGCTAATAGATATATACATTGAGATGAGTTAAATATTGGGCAACGAAATTGTAACAATAAATTTATGTAGAGAATTTAGAAGCAATAAAAAAATAATAAAGGCTTTAAACAATATTAATATGGAAATACCAAAGGGAGTAACTGCAGCATTAGTTGGGCCAAATGGCGCAGGGAAAACTACTTTAATAAAAATCCTTTCTACTTTAATGTTGCCCACTTCAGGAACAGCATATGTTCATGGTTTTGATATAATTAAAGAAACAAAGAACGTAAGAGCCTCAATAGGTTTAGCTACAGGAGGAGAGAGGACTTTTTATTTTAGGTTGACTGGATATGAAAACTTATTATTTTTTGCATCTCTTTACGGTTTACCTTTAAAAGACACAAAATCGAAGAGTAAAGAATTGCTAGATATTGTAGGTCTTTCTGACTTTGCAGATTACCCATATATGAAATATAGCTTAGGTATGCAAAGAAGGCTAGCCTTAGCAAGAGCTCTCATAAATGATCCTCCAATTTTGTTATTAGATGAGCCCACATTAGGTATTGATCCAATTTCAGCCAGAGAATTTAGGAGGCTTATTAAAATGATATCATCAAAGAAAACTATTTTGCTAACAAGCCATTATATGGGAGAAATTGAAGAGCTTTCAGATATAATATTCTTAATAAAAGATGGTAAAATTATACTCAAAGGGACTTCTCAAGAGCTTAAAAATAAAATAGGAAAAATTATTGAAGTCATTGTACCTGCTACATTAGTTTCAGATAATTTATCAAAATATGTTGTAGGAATAAGAGCCAATAGAGCATATTTAAGAATACCAAAATCGTTAATCGATCAGATAGATGGAAAATCGGAAATTATTGGAGAAACTGATCCCACATTAGAGGATGTTTATGCAGCATTAATTGGAAGCGGCCCGATAGATAAAGGCACAAGAGTAAAACCTGTGAGGTTTGGAAGATGGCAAGCTTGAGCTCAATTTATTCAAAGCTTTACTCGTTTGTCTATTTAAGAGGATTTAAAATATGGATAAGTTATAAGACACAAGTCGTTTTAAATGTGCTTAGCTGGGTAATACCAGTTTTTACCTATTATTTCGTTGGAACATCACTAGGCCAAAAATTTGTATCCTATATAAATACTCAAAACTATACGGCATTTATTGTAATAGGGCTTGCATTTCAAGGATATGTATCGTCTGTAATAACTACAATTAGCGGTAGAATGAGAAATGAGCAGCTATTTGGTACATTAGAATATTATATGTTATCACCAACAGGGGTATTCGGTATGCTATTTTATTCAGCAGCTTGGGGCTTCGTTTTAAATACTATAAATGCTGTTGTAATTATTTTAGTTGGTTTGGGATTAGGGGTATCATTTGTTAATGCTAATATCATAGGCGCATTAATTATCATTATTGAGTTAATTATTTCAACTCTCGGCCTATCAATGATGGCAGGAGGTATTGTTATGATTACAAAACAAGGGAATCCTATATCGTTTTTCTTCTCAACAATCACAACCTTGCTTTCAGGAACAGTTTTTCCAGTTAGCATATTGCCAGGATATATTAAAGATTTAAGCTATGCAATACCTTTAACCTTTGCGCTTAATGGTCTAAGATCAGCCCTATTAAATGCCGCATCCTTAACTCAACTAGCTTATTATTTCTATATTCTTTTGATATTTGATGTGGTATTGCTTCCCCTAGGCGCTTATATTTATAAATTAGGTTTTGACATAGCAAGAAAACAAGGTACATTAAGCGAATATTAAAACTCATATAAACATCATTAATATTAAAATTCCAATAAGTATTAAAGATAATATTAAAGTTAGGTTTCTTACTTCTTTGTCTTTTGATAAAAATGCTAAGAATCCTTTTTCAATTATCCCGGCTATTAATGCTAATTGAATCAAATACGCAGCATATTTGGCATTTATTTGTCCATGAATATAAAGTAAAGCAATTGAAAAAACTACTCCTGCTACATTTGCAAATGATGAAACAAACAATGCCAATGGTAACAAATATGATACTAATATTGACACCAATTTAGAAATAATCATTACTATAAAGAACACAACTCCAAACTCTATCACTTTGCCTATTGGTAAAGGAGTTTCAGGTGAAGGAATACCAGATACAGTAATATGCTTATAACCAATTGAACCTATAATAATTAATGCCAATATTAATACTAAAATTGATGGCGTTATATAATAAATAAGTTTTGAAGAATAAGTTGAAAAATATGAAAAAGCTAAAGCTTGGACTAAAACTAATGGAATGTTGGACAAAATTATATTATAGGCTATGGTCTTTCCAATATTTTTTTCTTTATTACTTAATTCTATTAGACTCAATGTAACGGTTGTGCTTGAAACAAGGCCTCCAATGATGGAGAATGCAATTAATCCTTTCTTGTATATTTTAAGCACTATATATTGAGCAACAAATATGATGCCGATAACAACAACTATAAGCCAAAATTGAAAAGGATTAAAGATTCCATATGGACCTATGTTCTTATTAGGCAAAAGAGGTAAAATAACTAAAGATAATATCATTAAATTTAGTATAGCAAGCAGCTCTTCTTTTCTAATCTTTGATATAGCATCTAATAATTGTGTTTTATAAATTCCTAGCGCAGCAACTAACACTGATATAATTACACCTAGTTCATAATAACCTAATCCCTCCAACAAACCAGAAAAGAAAACCAAGAATATGCTTACATAAGTTGTCCCTCCTGGGGAACCTGTTGCTTTAACTTTTTCTAAATATATAGATGTCGAAATTGTAGTAATTGTTATGATTGCACTTAATAATGCAATATATCCAGGAAATAATAAGGTAAATATTGAAAACATATACCCTAATAATGATATAAATATTGCCGTTCTTAATCCTAAAAAAAGTCTAGCACCAGAAATTTTCCTATATTCATTTACAAACCCCACAATGCCTCCAACAGCTATTGCCATTAATAGGTTTGTTAGATTTATGTTTATCATGATTTCAACCTTTCTAATGCTTCCTATATTCGATAGGCTAAAAACTTTTTAAGCATTTTTTTAATTTTTTAAACAGTAAAAAACTATACCTTAATAAATCCAAAGTATAGAAAAAAGAGTGAGGGCCCGTAGCTCAGCCTGGTGGAGCGCTCGGCTGATAACCGAGAAGTCGGGGGTTCGAATCCCCCCGGGCCCATCTTGCAAAACTGATATTAACCCCGATTTTTATTAAAAATAATGATGACTTAAATGAGTGCAAATTATGCAGATTTACCATTACACAATGGTCATGTTCCCCAATGGATGTTAAAAATAATGAGAGAATTTACTGAAGTTATCACAAAATTTATAATAGAAGAAAAAGGAGTTAATAATTTTATAAATGCTTTATCAGACCCTTTATGGTTCCAAGCATTTAATAATGCCATAGGAATGGATTGGGATAGTAGTGGAAGCACTACGGTTTTACTTTCATTAATTAAAGATGTCTCCATGAAAAATGATCTTGGTTTTTTAGTGTTTGGTGGAAAAGGAAAGCAAATGCTGAATATTAAAGATGAATTAAACAATTATTCAAAAAAATATGATTTGGACATAAATAATATAATGAAATTTAGTAAAATTGCAGCAAAAGCTGATTCTTCTTTTTTGCTTGATGGTTATAGCCTTTATATCCATACAATAATAGTTCCAGTAGAGGGTAAGGACTTATTAGTCATACAACAAGGAATGAACCCAAATAATTTAATGGCAAGGAGATACCATGTTAACAAAGCTGCATTAGAGAATCCAAATAGTGGAATAACAGGTATTAAAGTAGATAATGTTATAGATGCCACATCTGAAGAAAGCAGAAATGCGAGAAAGCTATTCATTGATCTGTTATCAGAAGGGAAGAATAAGTTTAGAGACAATTTAGTTCAAGCAAACAATATGTTAGGAAGGAAATCTCTTGATTATTTCATATCTAATCAAGTTAATAAAATTAATATAGGAAAATATTATTATCCAATAATACCATCAAAGAAATTGCTAAAAGCCGTTGATGATATAGCAAAAAATCCGCCGTCTAATGAAATTGAGCTAGCATTAACTCCTAATGTTGGTCCAAGACTTGTTAGAGCTTTGGCATTAATATCTGATGTTATTTATTCTGTCCCTGTTTCTCATAAAGATCCTGTAAATTTATCACTGGATCCATTTAGTTACTCATATACAATAGGGGGCAAAGATGGAATACCATATCCATTTGATGCAAAAACAGCTAAAGAGGCCATAGAATTCTTAAGAAATGCACTAGAAGAGGCTAGAATAAATGATAATGCAAAAAAATTAGCTATTCAAAGGCTAAACACTTTTATAAGAAGATTAAAATTTGGCTAAAGATTTAATGTTTTTTAGTGCTGTATAACCATAATAATTTAATGGGAAAATATATGACAACTAAAATAATACATATCAGCGATATTCATTGTAATAATAAGATGCTAGAAAAAATTAAGGAATTAGATTATGATGTATTGATTTCTTCCGGCGATTTTGAGTGCTTAGAAACTGCAGAAATTTTTTCAGAATTTAGAAATTCCTTTGCAGTATCTGGTAATGTTGACGATGTATCTATAATGAAGCTTTTGTCAAAGAAAGGGATCCTATTAGATGGAAAAATTAAAACTGTTAATGAAATAGCATTTATTGGCATAGGAGGTATTGATCCTATAAATAATATATCAGTTATAAAAAATTATCCTTTTAATAAAAAATATAAATATGTTATTTTAGTATCACATAATCCACCTTATGGTATATTGGACAAAACCTTTTTTAATATTAGGGCAGGATTAAAAGAAATAAATTCAATATTAAATTACATCAAACCAAGCATACACCTCTTTGGCCATATACATGAAAGTCAGGGAATTCAATTATTGAACAACACAATCTATATTAATCCAGGTCCATTAGATATTGGTAACTATGCTGAAATTATTTTAGATGATAGCATAAAAGCTGAGATTAAGAACTTGAGTTGAGGAAATTAATTATCTCTGGCATAATCTCATTAAATTCATCAACACTTTTAGTTACCTTGTTGTATTTTAATCTTAAAAGCTTCTTAATTTCTCCATAAAGATATCTATAATCCATTAAAAAATAAACGCTATTATCATCAGGAGATCTTATAGCCCTACCAAGAGCTTGCTTTATTCTTATATATGCTGCTACCTTATATAAATAATATTTTGTCTTAGTTAAGCCGAGCCTTTTTGATAAAACTTCTTCTTGTGCAATTAAATATGCATCTCTTTGAGGGTAGGGAATACCTATAATTGCTACAACCTTTATCTTACTTCTACCCCCTTCAGTAATTTCTATACCTTCCGTAATTTTACCTCCTGCTACTGCATTAATTATTATATTACTATCATTAGAGACCTCCTTCAAAACACTTTCCAATGACGTATCCTTATTTTCTTTAATATTATGGAATTGTTCATTAAACCCTTTACTTATCCGTTCCATAAGTTCATAACTTGGATAAACAAATAACTTAACACCACCAAGCTTACTTATTTGGTTTAAATAATATGAAATCCTTCTATACATCACTTCTCCTCTTGTTTTATATAAGGTAGAAACATCACCTAATACAATAGTCATACTTCTACCTATCCTTCCCTTAATGCCCAACATTATTTCAGCATCATAAAAGATTCTGTTTTTATTTATGTTAAGCATCTCATTAACAAAATCTCCAGGAGGTATGGTTCCGCTTATTAAGATTGCAGATTTTACTTTCTGTAATGGATTGCTAACAACTGCTGATGGATCTAAGGGGGTAGATACTAGTCTATAAACCCCTTCATCTGCAGAGGCAAATAAGTAAGAATTATCGTTCTTCAAGCTTAATAACCAAGATAATAAATGGGTTAAATAAACTCTTATAGCATTACTCCCATTAAAATATTTTAGAAACTTCTTTTCTCTTATTTCTTCGCTAACATCAGCGATTATATCTAAATAACCTAATGAATCCTTAAATTTGTTTTTATCAACCTTTTTAATAATATCAGATTTAGGTCTTAGTTCTTTTGCTATTTCATATATATTTAAAACTACTTTTTCAATTTCTGAATTTGAATATCCATATTCTTTCAATTCGTTCAATGACTGCTCTAAATCCCTTAAAGTTATACTAGTTTCCAAAATGCTATGCGCATTCATAAGACTATGTGCTTCATCAACCACAACTACAAGCTTTCCTAAATCTACAAAGTCTAAAACTCTCTCAAATATTTCATCCTTAAAATAATAAGGATATGTAGCAATAATAAACCTAGTATCTTTAGATAACTCTGCTAATGAAAAGAAAGGACATGAATTTATTTTATTTACTATAGCATTAGCCTGCTCAATACTACTAAATGAGTCTACCTTTTCAATAACATCCCATATATCCTTGTTATTTAATTCTATGCTTTTTACATAATAGTTACACGACCCCTTTATTCTAGCCATTCTGCAATTTTCCCAAAAATCTTCTGAAGAAATTGTATTATCATTTTGATTTTTAAAAAGAGGACAAGTCCTTTTTGCACTAAATAGAAATGAGTAATCCAAATTAAACCTCTTAAGTTCCCTTATAACAGGATCTATTTCATTTACTGTTCTAACGAGCCATAAAATTTTTTCAGCATTACTATCAATTATACCTTTTATTACAGCAGCAGTTTTCCCAAATCCCGTTGGAGCATTTATTATTGCAATGCTATCTTTTTCTATTGCGTCTTTTACTATCTCCGCTATTTCCATTTGTCCAGGTCTTAATTCATTATATGGAAATCTTTTATTCTCCGATGAAGACAATTTTTACCATCCTTTTTCTAGGTCCATCAAGTTCAATAAATAAAATTCTTTGCCAAGTACCTAAAACTATTTTGCCGGATTCGATTAATAAGGATCTTGAATTACCAATAAAGCTTGATGCTAAGTGAGCATGAGCGTTGTCATCTATTAGATTATGTTTCCAATCTCCGTCTGGTCTAAATATTTCACTTATGATTCTTTTTAAATCCTCTTCTAAATTAGGTTCATATTCATTTAATGTGATTGCAGCCGTAGTATGCAAAACATATAAATTTAAAATTCCTTTTTCATAATTTTTTTGCTTAATGATATTTTCTACTTTATTTGTGATATCTAAAATTTCTATTCTTTGGTTAGTATTTATTTCTATGTTTGAAACTTCAAATTTCAAATTCTCCCCTATAATTTAATTAACGAGAAGTATTTTATTTTTAGCTAATTCAAAATCTAATATTCTATTAACTTATATAAAAGAGGCTTTGATTTTTATATGGGTCTTGATAGGAAATTAAAACAAAAATGAATTATGGGACGCCGCCCACGCAGGGGCTGTATGCCGCGGCCGGGATTTGAACCCGGGTCACGGGCTCGAAAGGCCCGCATACTGGGCCGGGCTATACTACCGCGGCGTCCATCCAAAAAGTGATGAAAAAAGGTTTATAAAATCTTTCTCCTATTGTTTCAATTTAAACCTTAACTAAATACGTTTTCTTATATAATAATTATACATATAATCATTTAAATGAATTTTATAAAAAAGTCTCTATGGTTTTTGAGAATTTTATTTTTGTCACTCCTTTAACCAAAGGTATTGCAACATTATATATTGGTATATTTTGAAGCATTGCAAATGCAGTTCCTTTATGCGCATGACCGTGTATTGCAACATCAGGTCTTGTTTCTAATATAACTTTTTCCATTTTTGAGCTGTATAGCTCTCCATAAGAATAAGGATTTTCTCCTTTTAATGTTAGTTTTGACAATGCATAATGAGATAACAAAATAATTCTTTGATAAGATTTCTTTGTATTTATTATTAATTCTCTGATTTTTTTAATGCGTTCATTATAAATTTCCTCTATATTATTTATGTTTTTAAGTTGCCATCTAGTTGGTTTATCCAGTGCTCCTGGAGTACCTATTACAGCAATACTTGTATTATCACATAAATATACTTTGTAATCATCAACTATCCAATCCACATATGCATATTGATTTCTTAAAGTATCCCATGTTTCGTTCCATTCATCATTACCAAACGTTGCTACAATTTTTGTTTTATTAAATCTTTTAACTATTGATTCAAATACAAATTTTGCACCTTCAACCTTCCCTTTATCTATGATGTCGCCTGCAAAGAGAAATAGACAAGGTTCTTCATTTAATCTATCCAAAGAATCTTTAAATATTTTAAAATAATGTGGGTAATGTATATCAGAGGCTGCATAAATTAAAGGAAAACCCTTGGACCTCAGTTCTGCAATATCTCACCACCTATCAGACTGCCCATCGACCCTCATCGGTCCAAATTATTTCTCAACACAAAAATTATTATAGTTTAGCGTTTATTTAGCATTTTCTTCAGCTACTTTTTCTTCTTGTGGCTTGGCCTCTTGTTCTTTCGCTTCTTGACCTTCCTTTGCTTTTTCCTCGCTTTGAATTTCTTTGGTATTAACCTTTATGTTTAAGTTTACTTCTTCTGGCTTTATATATTGATAAAGATCTCCTACTAAGAGTTGTAATTTTGAATCTAAGTCGTTTATGTAAATGGCTTTAACAGGAAGACCAATATTTATAATGTTTTGATTTCCACTGACTTCTATATCATTACCTGGAATTCCTAGCCATCTCTCTACTAAATACCTTACTTTTTCATTAAAATCTTCAATCTTCTTAACAACTTCTAAATCTATAAGTAACTCTTTACCTGCTAATGGATGGTTAAAGTCGATATATGCAAATCTTTCAGCAATCCTTTCTATTATTCCTATTCTACCACCTATCTCTACTTGTTGGCCTATTCTTAGAGGTATATTATACCTCTTTAGCTGTTTTATGGGAACTCTTATAACTAATTCTTCTCTTCTTTCTCCATAAGCCTTTGAGGGATCAGCCTTTATTTCTTTCTTTTCTCCAGGTTGCATTTCTTTAATTGCCTCATTGACCGCTGCTATTAATGTGCTTTTTCCAATAACTATTAAGTATGGACCATATTTTTTGTTGGCATCATAAATGTTTGACTGCTTTGCAACATCCTCATAAGTTGTTTCTTGAACTAAATAATTGTCTCCATTTTTCACCTTAATTGTGTAATTTATCAATACGAAATCTCCATCATTAAATACCATTGTCATCCACCTCTTCTTAAATACCAGCCCAAATCTTTTACTGGCTCGACTATTTTAATTTCTTTATGCACATTAATAACTTTACCTATACCCCATCCTAAAGGTTCGTTCTGTTGATTTAAAACTAAACAAAATCCTTCTTTAAATAAAATTATGTTATCATTCTCAACTCGTTTTCCATATAAAAACAATTTTTCACCAAATTCATTCAACTTAATGCAATTTATTTCATAACATAGCCTTGATATCCTTCTAAGCAATGGCAATCCTGGATAAAATTTTTCCTTTTTTATATAACCTAAATAAAAACCTGATGAATAAATGGAATCTAAGTTCAAAACTAATTCTTTTAATTGTATTGGTATGTCAAAGATGTCATTGTAAAAAGCATTTTCCACTACTAATTTCATAGGATTTGATGCAATAGAATATAATTTAACCCCTATCTCATCTAAAAATTTTTTTATTACATTTAATTCTTGTTTTGATAATTTTTCTAATTTTGGTTCTTTTTTAGCCTGCAAATGAAAAATCCCTCCGTTCCATGTTTATGAGGCCATAATCTAATACAATTCTTTATTCTATCATCAAATTTTACCCCATTGAATTCTATAAATGCATGCTCCCCTATTGGGGAATAAGTATTTAATATATCAACCTCATTCCTTCTTAATATCTTATCTATTACATATTCTCCTTCTTCTATAGCTGTACTACATGCTGCATATGTTATTTCCCCTTCGGGCTTAATCATATCAATAGCTTTATTGAGAAGCTGGAATTGTAGCATATGTATTTTTTTCATATCACTTCTCGGCCTACTCTTTTTTCTTTTAGGATCCTTCCTAATTATTCCTTCTCCAGATGAGGGTGAATCTAACAAAATCATATCTGCATCTTTTAAACTAAGCTTTCTTGCGTCTATTTCTAATATGATATAGCTTGAAAATCCCATTCTCTGCAAGTTTGACCTTAAGGATTTAATCCTATCCTTTTTTAACTCAACCGAAACAAGCTTAACATTATCTTTTGTCAATTGCAAAATTTGACTCGATTTACCTCCGGGCGCCGATGCCATATCTATTATAAAGCTGTTCTTTTTTGGATTCATCAAATAAACTACAAGCATTGAACCTGGATCTTGCAAATAATAATAGCCCATGAGGTATTCATGTGTTGCACCAACTTTATATGGTGAACTAATAATTTCGTATCCATGAGGTAGAAACGGAATCTTTTTTATTTTAAATCCTTTGTTAACCAATCTTTTTTCTAATTCATCACATCTTATTAAAAAATCGTTACACCTTATCGTCTGAGGCATTGGTATTTCATTTGCTTCTAAAAGGTCAATTGCTTCATTATCTAGCAATTTAAGATATCTCTCTACAATATAATCTGAATATCCGTATTTCTCAGCTAGTTTTTTTGCTTCACTGCTTATTTCATAATTAAATATCCTTTCTTCTATATCCAAATTTCTACCCATTAATGTTTATAGTTCTGAAAGTTTTTTTAATATTGTGGGGGAAAATCATGCAAGAAAATTATGACAGATTAATATTTCCAGGAAGATTCCAGCCATTACACATAGGGCATATTAAAGCAATAGAATATGCTTTAAGTATTTCTAAAGAAATAATAATAGTAGTAGGCTCAGCTCAAGAAAGCTATACAATAAAAAATCCTTTAACAGCAGGAGAAAGAATTGAGATTATAAAAAACGTTTTACTAAAAGAATTTGGAGAAGATTATTGCAAAAGAATTTACATAGTTCCAATAATGGATATAGAGATGAACAAGGTTTGGGTACAATATTTGAAGATGCTTCTGCCTGAATTTGATGGAGTCGTATCAGGAAACTCATTAGTTTTAAATTTATTTAGAGATATGGGATTAAAGGCCATAATGCAACCTATGTTTAACAGAAATTTATGTAGCGGAACTAATATAAGAAATGAAATAATAGAAGGTAGAGATGATTGGAAAAAATGTGTGCCAAATTATTTGTATGAGATTCTTGATAAGTATCATTTTGTAGAGAGGTTAAGATCACTATCAAAGAGTGATTAAATTTATAATAAAAATTTAAGTTTGCCTCTTTA
This sequence comes from Caldisphaera lagunensis DSM 15908, assembly GCF_000317795.1. Classification (NCBI taxonomy): domain Archaea; kingdom Thermoproteati; phylum Thermoproteota; class Thermoprotei; order Acidilobales; family Acidilobaceae; genus Caldisphaera; species Caldisphaera lagunensis. Next base: position 1,432,491 of record NC_019791.1, on the reverse strand, counting down.
ATGATATTTTGGTGAACATGCATGGATTATCAGATTTTAGATATACCTGTTCCTGAGGGTACAAATGTTATAATAGGAAGAAGTCATTTTATTAAAACAGTCGAAGATTTATATGAAACAATGGTAACAAGTTGTCCTTCATCAAAATTTGGTATAGCATTTTGTGAAGCCTCCGGAAAAAGATTAATAAGATACGAAGGAAATGATAAGGATTTAATCAATCATGCAATAAATGCATGCAATATTATATCATCTGGACATATATTTGTTATATATTTAAAAGATTCTTGGCCAATAAATGTTCTTAATTCTATAAAATCCGTACAAGAAGTAACTCATGTTTATGTTGCAACATCAAATCCAGTTAAGGTCGCAGTCATAGATTCTGGAGAAAGCAGGATTATACTAGGTTTTTCTGATGGTTTCAAGCCATTAGGTGTTGAAAAGGATGAAGATAAAATTGAGAGAAAAGAGCTATTAAGAAAATTCGGATATAAAATAAAATAAATGTTATAAAATATAATTATTGTTATAAAATAAATATTTAATATGATAAATATATTCTTTTTTAATAGCAAAGACTAGCAATTATTATAAGATTGCTTTTTCCAAAATTAAACTAAAAATTTACAAATGAATTGCAAAAAAGATTGCAAGCGCCTTTAATATTATTTATTATTAAAAACAATGGAACAATTTTTTTTAGCCATTTATATAGATAATTTTTACTTTGGAAACCTTTTATTTATAAATTTTATTCCCTTTAGTTAAATTAGGGAGATGTCATGAAAAATCTTGCAATAGCAATAACAGGTATGCCTGGAAGTGGAAAAAGCTACGTATCAAAAATTTTATCTGAAAAATTAAAAATTAAAGTATTTAGTATGGGAGATGTGGTTAGAGAAGAAGCTAAATCAAGAGGGTTAAGTTTAACTGTTGAAAATATTGAAAATCTTGCTAGCGAATTGAGAAAACAGTATGGAAATAATGCTGTTGCAAAAATTTTAATGGAAAAGTTAGAAAAAAATAAATATAATATGATAATAATTGACGGTGTCAGAGGGTTGGAGGAACTAAAAATATTTAATACAATTTATGATATATGCCTTATAGCAGTCCATGCCTCCCCTTTAACCAGATTTAAAAGATTAAATGAAAGAAAGAGAGAAGGAAATGATATTTCTTGGGATGAATTTACATTTAGAGATAAGAAAAACTTAGAATATGGGATTGGAAATGTAATAGCTTTATCTGATTTTATAGTAATAAATGAAAGCAATTTAAAAGATGTGGAAAGCCAAATAAATGATATAGTGGAGGTTATAAAAAATGGAGAATGGAAAAATTATTGTAGAGGCGGAATTGAGACCTACTGAAGATGAAGAAAAAGTAATTAAGGCTATAAATAATGTATTTACATGCGAAAATATGGAAATCACGGATCAAGGAGATTATAAAATTATAAGATGTTCATCAAATTCATACAAGTCACTTAATAAATTTCACGAACTATTAAGAAGGCAGGCAATATTAGATGCAGCTAGATCATATTTCTTCAAAAGAATAAAAGGTAATAAATTGTTAATACTTTTGCATAAACAGGCTGCATATTCAGGAAAAATAAGTTTTATATCATGGGACGAAGAATCTCCATTAGGTCCTATAAAAATAATTATAGAATCAAAAGATATCAATAGTGTTATAGATTGGCTTTCTCCACAAACTGTTAGGGGAAAACCTTTGTGGGAAAGGGGTCCTCCCAAAGATTAATCTTGCTATTATAAATAAATTAGCTGAAATACTATTCTATTAACCTTTTATTTTTAATTTTTCAAATTTAAAAATTATATATAAAAATATTGTAATGAAAATCATTCAATTAAAAATTAATAAGTTATATCATATTCTTAACTATTGTGGGTGTAAACGCAATGCCTATATTATCCCTATTAAGACATGGAGAATCTCTATGGAATGAAGAAAACAGATTTACCGGTTGGGTAGATGTTCCTTTAACAAATAAAGGTAGAGAAGAAGCGATAAGGGCTGGCCTTCTATTAAAGAAATATAAATTTGATGTTGCATATACCAGTAAATTGCAAAGAGCTATAGAAACACTAGACCTTGTTATGTTAACCTTAGGGTATAGCATACCTGTTATTAAAGATGAACACCTTAATGAGAGGCATTATGGAGACTTGCAAGGATTAAATAAGGAAGAAACTGCTAGAATATATGGAGAAGATCAAGTTAAATTATGGAGAAGAAGTTATAAAGTAAGGCCTCCTAATGGAGAAAGCCTAGAAGATACACAAAAAAGAACTGTGCCATTCTTTAAAAATACAATAATGCTTGACTTAAAAAATGGTAAAAATGTACTCGTAGTTGCGCATGGAAATAGTTTAAGATCTATTGTAATGTTTTTAGAAAATATTTCAGAAGAAGATATACCTCATTTAGAGATACCTACAGGTTTGCCAATAATCTATGATGTTGCCTGGGATAACAAAAATTCAAAATTAATAATAAATTCAAAAACGATTTTAAAGTAATTTATCTACCTCATTTCCTAGGTCTTTTAAAATATCAATTATGTTTATATCAATGTTTTTAGCAATTTCTAATTCTTCATCTTTCAATTTAAAGCTCTTTAATGTTTCATAAATAGTGAAATAACTAATAAGCAGGTTTTTGTTTTCATCTTCCCATATAAGGATTTTTAATGGTAATATAATACCTATTCTCATATCTTTATACATCAACAATGTGCCATTTCTTGGGTTTCCAAAAATATATAATAATGATCTATTCATTTTCATGCCTACTGAAACAGCGTTTTTGCTGTGATCTATAATAGAAAATATTCTCATGCCCTTTTTTATTATTGAACTTTCCAATTTTATTTTCAATTCATTGAAATCATACTTAGACTTATATGTTATTATCATTTTTTCACCATAGTTATAAAAAAATTTAATAGATTTAAGTTTTTCTAACTACTACTATTTGCCTATTTAGACTATTATGCACAAACATGTCATATGTTCCTATCATTTCATATCCTAAATCTTTTGCTATTATATAAGGTCTTTCATATGATGGTCCAGCATATACCACATATGAACCCTTTTTTAAGACCCTTAACCCTTCTTCCAAAAAATTTTTCGTTAAGATTTTATATCCCTTCTTGTTTGTAGAAGTTGATCTCCCATAAGGAGGATCTGTTGATAAAGAATCAATGCTTTCATCTTTTAATGGCATCTTTACTACATTATGCCTAACAATTAGGTAAGATTTGCAACAATCATAGCTCTTCATATTTAGCATAGAACCCTTAACCATATTTATATCCAAATCCATGCAGATTGAAAGAGAAGCATTTAAAGAACAAGCCTCTAAAGCTAAACTACCTGTTCCACAAAATGGATCTAAGAATACATAATTATCTTTTAACCTAGAAAGGTTTACCATTACCCTTGATAGCTGTTGATCAATCTGCCCAGGTCTCTTAAATGGTCTATTCCTTATTCTTTCTTTATAAGAATTTTCTTGAATTGATATTAGCAAGCCTGCAATTATTATACCTTCAGTTATTATAATTCTAACTATCGTATTTGACCTAGGATTAGCATTAATACCATTTTTATCAAGTTCCCTCGATAAGCTAATCTCTACATTAGGTATATTAATGTGATGGGAGAACCCTTTATATCTAAATCCTTTTACTTTTGCTTCTTTTATACCATAATCCTTCAATTTTTTAACAATATCATTATAATCAATATCTTCATATATACCAAGCAAATAACCCATTTCCTTAATATAGCCTGATCTTTTTACAATGTTATTTGCATCTAAAAATCCCTCTATAATAGAAACCCCATCGAAATTATAAATTATCTTAGCCTTAGAATTTGTTACTTCTATTAAAGACTCTAACTCTGCTTTTGGTAATGTTGGATGTAGACCTGATAACAATGCATAGTATTTTTGCAAAGCAAACACCATTTACTTTTGAATGATATCCCCCAGAAAAAAACTATAAACCCCTATTATATAAGAAATCGTGGTGCCGCCGTAGCTCAGACCGGTAGATCCCTGCGTGGGAACCGATAGCGCTGGCCTTGTAAGCCAGTGGTCGCGGGTTCAAGTCCCGCCGGCGGCTTCATTGTTTATTTCTTAAACTATGAATAATCCAATATTCCATGAACAGCAATTAACAAAACCATTTATGATACATAGAAGGGTTGTTTACAAAGAGTTAAGTAATACAAGCTAACAACTCATAATATAATAAATTTAAAAATGATGTTAATTTTGGAATAAGGTTAAATTATTAAGAAAAATTAATACCTTTTATTGTCTTTATGAAAAGGAATCCTCTTTATGTAACCACATTCTTTACATTTAATTGTTAAATAATGAAATTTACCTTGAGATTTTACCCTTATAGTAGAGGTAACACCGGGTATTAGCGTTACATGACAATTTTTACAAATGCTTCTCTTTATATTAACTGGGATCTTCACTTTATTTTTTAAAGATAGTCTAAATATTAACTCATTTAATTTCCTTGAATAATCGTAATTTCCATGAATAGTCTCAATTCTCGATATATTAGATAAAATTTCTATTCTCTCAATAACCAAATCCTCTAATTTAGCTTCCTTGGACCTCTTCTTTAGTTTGTTTCTCTTCAATTTTCTTCAACTGCCCATTATACATTTCTATTAATTCTTCTTCCGTAGTTGCATCTTCAGGACCTTTGTCTTCTCTCCACCTTATAAACCTTGGGAATCTTATAGAAAGGCCTGCTCCTTCTTTTAATTTATTATAGCAACAAGTATGTAAAGGAGATAATGTAAGTTCAGCTCCAATAATTTCTGCAACCCTTACCGGCTCAAACCATAAGTCTGGTTCAATGCTTGACTCAACTCTTGGATGCTTATGATCTATTATGTAAGGTTTGAACAGGTCATACATCTTATTTAAATCATCATCGGTATACCCACTTCCTACTTTACATACAGTTCTAAAAACATCATTTTCAGGATCATATGCAGCAAACAATAGTGTACCTATTTTACCCCCTCTCCTTCCCCTACCATAAAAGCCTCCTACGGCAACCAAATCAACTGTATCTGTCATTTCGCTCTTATAATCTCTTTTAAGCTTAATCCATAACCAGCCTCTTACACCTGCTCTATATATACTTTCATCATGAATTGCTTTTACCATAACCCCTTCAGCTCCTTCAGATATAGCTGTTAAGAAGAAATTCCATAATGTCTTAGGATCATCTGTTTCAATATACTTTGCTATATTAATTTTATCAGTCTCATTAACTATATTTTCTAAAATTTTCCTCCTATAAGGCAGTGTTTTTCTTGTTAAATCCTCATCTTCATTAAGCAATACATCAAATAAAAATGCCTTAACTGGTATTTCTTCAACCATTTTTTGTATATCATACTTTCTTCTTCTATGCATTAATTCCTGGAAAGGCCTTAACTCCCCAGTATCTGTATCGTATGCAACTATTTCTCCCTCAAATATAACCTTATTAGATTTTACACTATTTTTAATTGCCTCTACAACATCTGGATACATATCTGTAATATCTTCAAGCCTCCTTGAGAATATCCTTACATTATCTCCATCTTTATGAAATTGCCCTCTTTCCCCATCATACTTATATTCAACAAAACCCTTACCCTGAACTTTTTGTAGTATTTCCTCAGGATCGCTAAGCCTTTCTGCAAGCATTGGTCTTATTGGAGTTCCAATCTCTGGCTTTAATTCTTTTATTGATTCAATACCTTGAGTAGCTATTATATATGCAATTTCCCCTAAATCTGCTCTCAAATTATAAGCTCTTTCAACTATTTCTCTATAAGATGTGCTGCCTCCATAAGATATTGAAAGCGCATCTAATATTGTTGCGTCTCCTATCCCAAGCCTAAGCCTTCCTTCCAAAAATCTAACTATATATCTAGCTTCAATTGGCTGAGCATCTTTTAACAAACCTGCTATAAGTCTTAGTTTTAAATCCCTACTTCCCTCTCCTTGAGAATATGCTATTTTCAAAAAGCTATCAAAAACTCTTCCAACAGTTAAGTAACTACTTTCACTTCCAATAAATGCCATTAAACTAGATTTTTTCTGTTTGCTTTGAGAAAAGCTTTCAGCTACTTTTCCCAAATCACCAACAGAATTATAAATCTTGTTAACTTCTTGTTCTGTTTTCCCAAATGCAATTGATAATGCTTGAATAATTAATTTTTCACCGACTCCTAACTCAGGTATATCCTTCCAATCAGGTCCTAGTCTACCTTGGATTAGATACACTACCTTGCCTATGACTTCAGGAGGGGTATCTTTTATTAGTTTTACTAGTAGTTGGGTTAATGATATCCTGGAAGTTATTTTCTCCATACTATCAAAAGTTTCTGCAACTTCTCTAAAAGGAAGATCATTTTGATTCTTGCTCATATATATCCCCTCTTCCTAGTATATTTATGTAATCCTATACCTATAAGCAGCAATACTTTTAATAAGAATCAAAGAAAAATTCCCTTCTTGGATTAAAGGAGTTTTTATTAAGATAAATCAGCTCTATTATCATAACTTCTCAGCAAGAAGCTATCATTTAATTTTAAATTATAAACCTAAATCTTGCTAAATCCCAAGTTAATATAGTATTTTTAAATTCTTCTTTAGCCTGTTTTTCAATCTCTAATGCTTCATATCCTTCATATCTTGAACTAATATGACTTAGTATTAGGAGAGATGCTCTAGAATTTTTAGCGTCTAATGCTGCCCTTCTACCTGTACTATGAAAGAATTGATCTGCTTCTTTTTCATTATCATCAGAAAATGTAGATTCATGTATTATAACATCTGAGTCTTTTATGCATTTTATAATGGAATCGCAAGGTTTCGTATCTCCTGTATAACTTATTCTGAAAGGATTTAATCTAATAAGCATCTTATCATCATTTGATTCTATGTACTTTTCAACATCAGGACCTGGAATTATACCTTGTCTTTTCATTTCTTCAACATTTATCCTTGGCCTCAAATTCCATTCTAATGTATAGCAATATGCTTCTCTTGAATGGCATGAAGGGTGCCAATAAACATTTATTTTATCACCCTTTTGATTAAAAATCTCTATTTTTCCTTCTTGGTTTATTTCATATAAATTTATGCTAAATCCTAAATGAGCCCCCTCCACTTCAAGGGTATCTTTAATAAACTTTATTACATCACTAGAAGCAATTATGTTTAATGGTATATTCCTTGTATTCAAATACATTGATTGTAAAAGACCAGGTAATCCATTTATATGATCACCATGACCATGTGTAATTAAAATAGTTGATATTCTAGTTAATGGTATATCAGCCTGCCTAAGTCTATACTGTGTCCCTTCTCCGACATCTAAAAGCACAACATTACCTAACCAATCCCTTATAACATATGAAGCTGTAAACCTATTTTCCCCTGGATATGCTCCTCCTGTTCCAAGTGTTGTTAATTCTATCCATCTTGTCATTTTTATGACCTCTTCCATACCTTGTTAGGTATTGATTTGTTGTACATTTTATCACATTTCTCTTTGCTATCTCAAATTATATAAATATAATGATTTTAAAAATCTTAGCTAATATGTTATTTAATAATAGCATCTTTTATTTTGTTATATTCTTTTTCCCAATCTATCTTAAATCCTATTATTCCAACTATAATAAACAGGGCCGTTAACAATATTGCTACATCTGGCTTGGATATAGAGAAAATATATGATGCCAAGCTAATCACCTTTAATTCTATAAGTATTTCTATTATTGTCTTAGAAAACTTTGCAATCGCCGTAACTAATATCATCTTATATAATGATGCCCTAGCTGCTCCAGCAGCTAAATATAAATAATCGTCAAATGGTAAAACAGGTATTATAGCTAAAATAAACAGTATGATATAAAATAAATACTTATTTGATATTTTTGATATCAAATTAATGTTTTTGTTTTTTGAAAGAGGTTTCCTAAAAATATTTGCCGAATAATATATAATTATTTTAGACAATATTGCCCCAAGAGATGCTATAATTATTAATTCCCAAAAATAGATATAGTTAAGTTGAATTAATATTGTAGCAGTAACAATAGTATATGGAGGACCTCCAAATGGAATTACATTTGATATAAAAGATATCCAAAATACTAGCAAAAAGTAATATAGAATATTATTTACCATTATATCAACTACTCGCTCAATCTACTAACGGTTTCAACCTCTACGTCTTCTACCCCATCAACATTTCTAATTAATGATTCAATTTCTTCAGTTCCACCTTCAGTATTTTCAGGCATTGATACTAATAGAATTAATGCCTTCAGACCAAATGCTACAGGTTCCTCTTTACTATCTATTATCTTATATCCTTCGGGTAAGGATTTCATTATCTCATTCTTTAAATCATTTAACTTAATATCCAAAGAATTTGGCATCACTTTTAACAAAACAGCAACTCTTGCCATATTTATTCACCTAAGGACCAATAAATCCACAATTTGGACATTTATATTGCATTCCTTGCTTTCTGCATTTACTACATCTCCATATCAAAGCCTTTCCACAATTTGGACAATAGAATGCTACTGCTTTCTCTCTGGGATGTATTATCTTACCACAACTTGTACATATTGGAGGTTGAACGGTATCTAGCATATCAAGTTTCTTAATCGCTGTAACTGACATCTCTATTTGCACCTCATATTATTATAAATACAGAGTTTTAAAATCTTGTTATTCATATTTATTTAATTTTAAAAATTATTTTAGAATATTATTTGGAAACTCCATGAGACCCTTCTTTATAAATGATATTTTAGAATTTCCAGGTATCCTTTGTGAAATTTCATTTTCATCTAATGCATTAAAGTAAATCCTTTCCTTTCCATTAAACATTTTTGCAAAACCTTCTTTTAATTCCATTGCTATTTCATGTTGTTTCTTTTCTCCAGGTAAAATTCTAGAGTATACTAATGACCTTTCCTTTACAATATACTCATTTCCTATAATTACAATTGGTAATCCTTCCTTATTGGTAGAAATTCCTAAATATAGTTCCATATTAATTGGTTTTAAAAAGTTCTTTTTCCCGTATATCATAAATGATCCTTTAGCCAAGTATTCACCTGATGGAGGAGATTTGGAAACTTGATTTCCTAAAACCCAATATGCCCCAACGCTTCCCATACCAGCTTTCCATGCTTTACTATATGCAATCGCAATTATTGCTGCATCATTAATATCTTCTTCACCCACATCTTTATTATTAGCAAATAGAACTACAGATGGTGATCCATGTATATCTGCATGAATATAAATATCTTTTTCACTTAAATATTTTTTAACAACGCTTTCATTTTGATCCGCATCTCTACCTCCAATTGCTAAAAAATTATTTCTTGTTAAGATCCAATGATATTTTTCATACCACTCCCTTTTTCTGCTCCTAATTATATTCTTTACTTTTTCCAATTCAATTTTTTCTTCTATTTCATTAAGCTTCTTCATCATATCATCTATAGAGCTTATTGCTTTCTTAGACTTTGATCTTAATTCTCCTGCTTCTCTATAAAGCTTGACTATAGCTTTATCTAGTCCTTCATCAAAATATACTTTTATTAATTCTTCACCAAACTTTATTATAGCATACTTTTCTTTATTATTAATATTTACTATATTTTCATCAGCTTGTTTATTTTTAATTTTTTCTACAATTTTTTCTATTTCAAAATAATTTTGAGCAATAATCTGAGCCTGCTTTTCTAACTTCTCTGCCTCTTCTATATATTTAGAAGATAATGATTTATTTTCTTCTATACTGTGCAATATTTTAGACTTTTCCTCTTCCAATTTACTTCCAATTGCATGAGGTACTATCATGTTAAAATAATCATCTAAGGCCATATCGAAAAATTCATATTCACTCATCTTACCCCCAGTCTCTAATATGCTTTTTGATATAAATGGAGTCGATTGTATTGGTTTTTCATTAACAAAATAAATATATCCCTTTCCTTCCAAGCTCATTTTTATCAATTTCTGTAAATTATCAATCATATTATCGAAAATTTCTTTATTAATAATAGAGGGATTAGCATTTCTTTGTATACCAGATAAATACAAAACTTCTTCAGCTACTTCTCCTGGTAAGTTCATTCCCATAACTAATCCTCTAGTAACATCATTATACTTTGATATCGAATCTATCATTTCTTTATAATCTAATTCCCATGGCTTTTTTTCAATTATTTTTGGAAATTTGTACTTTATTTTAGGCTTTATTTCTCTGTCTTTAAATTTTAAATATTTAGTTGCACCTATTATCTGATCATTTTCATCTACTAATGCCACAACACCTTTTGGTAAAATTTCCACAAATGTTTTTATATTAAAAAATGTAATTTTTATCAATCTATCAAATCCTATTTGTTCTACTGAAGTTATCTTTTGATCCCTTATGTATTTCCTTAATAACAATGCAAATTGTTTATCAACAAACTCACTTGATGGTTTAATTCTATTACTAAAATGAATTCTTAATGAAGGCTCAATAAGAAGTATATCGCTTATTTTAGTCTTAATTTTTAACAATAAATATTGGCCTTCATAATAGGCATTATCTACTCTTTGGTTTATTATTTGCTTACCTGTTGTGTTAATCCATGAATATATATCAAACGAAGACATAGATTTTCTTGCCATATTTATAACCCCATAATTACCAAGTTCTTTCGACCTTCCTATCCTTAAATATCCATTTAAATTTTTCATAAAGTGAACAGTCTAATATAACATCATTTCCCTCTCTTACTATAGATAATCCTTCAAGAGGGTTTTCAGGAGGATTTGGCAAAAACTTTGGCTTTGCTATACCAGAATATATAAATTTTTTATTTATTCTTTTCCACCAATATCTACCATAATATTCATAAATAATTTTTTTCTTATCCGCTTTTGTTTTATATACCTTATGCACAGGCTTTAAATAATAGCTTTTTTTAGATATCTCTGTATTATATAAATATATTTTTTCTTTTATTTCATTTAATATATTAATTATGTCTATGTAACCATCATATACCTTTATCTTGCATGATGGGGGCTCATTCGGCTTTTCCAGTTCACTCCCCAACTAAGGTCACCTCGTCGCAAGGCATTTCATAGCCCCTTTATATAATTAAATTTCCACTTTAATAAAACCATAATATGAAATCCAAGCCGGGGCCGGGATTCGAACCCGGGAAAAACGGGTCTCCATAACGATGGGCATAGCCGCATTATTACTGCAGCCCGCCGCCTTAGACCGCTCGGCCACCCCGGCCCTTGCAATTATTATAGAAATAGTAAAAGATTTTTAAATTTCCTCTACCGATTTGACTATTTTTAATCTCTTTGCGTCAATACAAATATTAACAATATCATTTTCCTTAAATATATCCTTTGAGAATATAACAAAATCATGAGATTTCGTTTTCACTTTATAATTAAAACCTCTTTCAGTAATATTTATTTCTTCTATTTCTCCTTCCAAACTATTTTTACAACATTTATTTTTGCAAATTATTGCATCTTCAGGTCTAAAAACCAAATAGTTATCTTTTATAAAATCATTTCTAAAATCTATTTCATTTAATATATTTTTTATTTCTGAATCTACATTATTTAATAATATAATATTAGAATACCCTAAATATTCAGAAAATTCCTTTGTTTTCGGATTATTAATCATTTCAATAGGATCCCCTTCTTCAATTATTTTACCTTTATACATAAAACCCATTTTTGTAGACAATTCAAAAGCATCTTCAATAAAATGACTTATATGAATTATAGTAGTAGTTTTTGATCTAACAATTATTCTCAGTATTTCTCTTAAGTTTCTTTTTACATTGGGATCTAAGTTTGATAATGGTTCATCTAATAATAAAACCTTTGGTTCAATTACTAATGCCCTCGCTATAGAAACAAGCTGTTGTTGCCCCATGCTTAATTCCTTAGGCTTCTTATTCAATAAATTTTCTATTTTAAGCGTTGAAGCGATTTCCTTAACTTTTCTTTCTCTTTCTTGTTTGTTTAATTTTAACATTTTAAGACCATATTCTATATTAGCCTTAACATCCATGTTATTAAATAAGGAATAATTTTGAGTAACATATCCTATTCTTCTCTTCTCAATAGGCATGTATGTTATATCCTTATCATAAAGCATTATTTTACCGCTTAAAGGTCTATAAAAACCTAAAATCGTTTTTAACAATGTAGTTTTACCGCTTCCATTTGGTCCTGATATGATATAGTATTCATTAGCATCAACATCTAAGTTTATTGGGCCCAATGTAAAGGTATTAACCTTTGTTACCAAATTTCTAATTGATAAGGCCTTCAACTAATGCCTCCTCAAATTTATGATAACCCTAAAGAGAATAAATGCGCTAACTATTATTACAACCAATGCTGCAGAAAACTTAACTGCCTCTATTAAACCTAATCCAACGTAGCTTTCATATATAAAAACTGGAGATGGGTAGACTGTTGTTTTTCCAAAGATTACATAATAAGCAACAATAAACAATGCTCCAGCTTCAGACGTTGCCCTAGCCCACGTTAAAAGTGCACCATTAATTACAGATCTCCAAATATTAGGTAATATAACTGAAAAGAAGGTTCTCATTTGAGATGCCCCTAAACTCCTTGATATTAATTCTAATTCAGGATCTATTGCTTTTATAGATGATTCAACAACTCTAATTGTATACGTTGAAGATAAATAGGAAACAGCCAATGCTGCTCCCAATATTGTATCAATAACATTTATGCCATACTTATGAAAAATTGGGCCTAAACCGTATTGAGATGAAAATGCTAATACTATCATAACTCCAACAATTATGTGCGGTATAACTATTGGAATATCAATTAATGTCTCTATTACTTCTTTAAACCTAAAATTATATCTCGCTATTATATAACCTAATGGAAGACCAAATATTACAGCTGATATAGCTGCACTTGTAGATATTATAAATGTTATATAAATTGCTGTTAGGAATGATTCGTTTTCAAGAGAAGAAATTATACCTTTGCTACCTACAATTATTAATACCACTAATGGATATGCAAAAAACAATAAGAAAAACAAAGAAAAAATTATTGTTAAAATTATAAAAAAATTTATTTCTTTTTTCAAATATATCACTCTATGGAAATATAGTTTCTAAGTTTGTTTGATTTACTGGGACTACATAAGGCTTAATTACAGCAGGAATATCGCTATAATTTCCATAAACTACTCCAGGATAAATTGGATTAATGCCATAGCTCTTTAGAATTTGTTGGCCTAATGGACTATATATAAGTAATATAAAGTTAACTGCAGCCTGTGGGTTCGGCGCATATTTAGGTATCGTTATTGTATAAACAACTGGATTACAAGTAAATGTTTCAGTTTTTCCTAATTCACTCCATGTAACATTTACTTGGTGATAATAATTTACATACGATAAATTACCTAAATTAATCATGGGCGGTAATGTTATGTAAGTTATATTATAACCTTCTTTTTGATATGCTTGAGTTTGAGGAAGCGCGTTTGATAAATATCCTGATAATATAAATTGTACTGAATTGTTTGTTGTCATCAAAGTAAGTAAGTCTATTTCAGTATTTCTCATTTGATATTTGTTTACATTATTATATACTGAATCATACAAATAAGATGAATTTCCAAAATACGTTAAACCTGCTAGCTTTAAAACACATTGAGCTTGATATCCGCTAGGATCTGTAAATGGATTTGATACTCCGACTACAGTTGATGGATTTTCAGCAATTATTGAAAATATTTCTTTCCATGTTTGGTTATATTGACTAGAATTTGGCGGCAAAGTTTGGGCTTGTTGCCATAATTGATAGACTTGTTTTCCAGCACTAGTTTGCAAATCTACTATAATAACCATCTGCGTAACGCCAAAAGCAATTTCATAATCTGCTACATTTGGAAACAGATCTTTAGGTATTGTTGTTGTATCAGCTGATGCGACTATACTAAATTCCTTCGTTGTGTTCTCTGTAGAAGCAACTTCTCCACTACCTTTAAACATAGGCGTACCAACACTTAACTGAGGATAATACTTACTTGTCAAATTTAACAAGCTACCGAATGCAAATTTTAATGTACCTGCTGCACCAACTGCAAATACCGATGTAGAAGTTGTAGTCTTTGTTGTAGTTGTTGTAGTTGTAATATATTGTACAACTTTTCTTGGAAATGATGCATAACCTACTGATATACCTATTACTAGACCTATAATTAAACCTATTATTAGATAAATCCATATATTTTTCATATTTGACCATCCTATATTAAACAATAATATTATTTTATTAATAAATATTGTTATATCGTTTACAAATATAAAAAAAATTTATCTTTTAACTATTTCATTCTTTAAATACTCTTCGATTGCCTTTCTTATTATTTCACTTCTATTACTCTTTGTTTTCAATGTTATTTTATCTAACTCGTAAAGTGTTTCAGTATCTATTCTAAAACTAATTATTCTTAATTCATCGTATCTTTTATTCTGCTCATACATGTTATCACCCAGATATGGGTAATACCTATGAAACTTTTTTGTAACACGAGAACTTTCATAAGTATACCAATGCCTGAAAATAATAAATTTATCACGAAAGTATTCTAAAGAAAAGGTTAAATTTCAAGCATCAATCTCAATAAATTATGGGCCGCCGTAGCTCAGCGGGTTAGAGCGCCGGACTCATACGGCGTTTAACCGAAATCGAAAATGCCTGAGCAATCCGGAGGTCCCGGGTTCAAATCCCGGCGGCGGCATTCCTTAAAATTAAAAAAATTAATAATAGATATTAATAATAGATTTAAGTAAGAATGGAGCATATAGACCTATTATAAGCAATGCTAATGCCGATATTATTAATGCAGCTGTATAACCCTTTCCTACAGTTATATGGTTTTCTCCTTTAGATAATAATTCTCTTGATGCTATAATATAATATACTGCGCTTATTCCACTATTAATTAATGCAATTAATACAAGCCATACGCTATATCCTGATGCTGATAAAAATAGATAGAGTTTTCCCCAAAAACCTAACAATGGAGGTATACCTAATAAACTAAATAATAGGATTGAAGCAGAAATTGCTGCAGCTGGATTTGCTGAAAGCAATCCATGGAGATCACTTAGTTCTCTTTTTGTTTTTCCAACAAATGCGAATAACGGGGTTTTAGCAATTCCATAAGCAATTGATTGTAATGCAACAGCAAATAAGGCAAGCTTTAATAAATTCATATCTGAATTTCCAGCAAAATATGCGGCAGCTGCTATTGCTGCAAAAATATATCCTACTTGTGCCATACTACTATAGGCTAATATTACCTGGAAGTTTCTTGATGTTAATGCTGCAATATTGCCATATATCATACTGGCAACTGCTAAGAATGCAATCAATAATGCAGCATAACTTGCTATACTGGAACTTCCATTAATAGATGAAGCCATAAGTACTATTGCTCTTGTTATAATAGCAATAAAACCTAATTTTATTACACCAGCAACAAATGATATACCTCTTCCATCTCCTCTTCCATATACACTTGGTAGCCACCAATGGAATGGGAACAAACCTACCTTAAAGCCTAAAGCGGCTATTATTAGAAGAATTGATAACCCAGCTAAACTTAAGCCTACTTTAGTTGTTGGTGCTAATGAGGTTAACAAAAAAACGTTTGTGTCTGCCCTTGGTGAAATTGCAAAAACTGCTGCCCAAAATACTAATATTAATGTCCCGATCATTCCAACCATGATATATCTTATTGAAGCTTCCTTACTTTCTTTTCCATCAGGCAATGAAACAAAAACGTAACTAGCAACAGATACTAAGAGCCATGATGCTATTATCATTAATGCATCCGTTGCTCCCGATAAAAAGAATAAACCAAACAATACTAGAGGTATCAAGCTATATAAAGCAGGTCTGCTTGACCACTTTAGTCCATCATTTCCTATAGCGATAATGTATATTATAGATGCAATAGACGCACCCAATAATATTAATGCTGTAAATGAATCTTGAATAACTAAACCATTATAAAATGTTAAATAGTTAGTTAATGATGCATAAAAAGTTAATATAGATACAACGAAAAAGGTACCTATCCCAATAGCTCCTATAGATGCTGGCCAGACACTTTTATCATTCTTTATCCCAAATATGGGTGCGAGTAAACTAGCTGCTAATGTTACATATAAGAAAAATTCAATAATCCCTATTTCCCACATCATTAATCACCAACCAAAGTAAACAACTAATATAACAATACTAATCATTATTATGTAAAGGGCAATCAAATAATCCGTCCTTCCCCTGAAAAATGCTCTTAAGCTCTTAGAGAAAAGCTCTCCAGCCTTTGGTATAACGTAATGATAAAATTGGTCTATAGCAGTATTTATTATTCCCATTAACCATGAAAGTCCCATAAATGAATATAAGAATAGATAATAGATAGCAGAATTAATAAACCATCTATCATAAAGGAATGTATGTAATGATCTAAGAACTGAATTCCTTTCTAGTAATGCCATAAAGTTGTATCTCCTCAAATACAAATAAGATATTATAGCAAAGTCTATTACAATTAAAACTGTTATTATAATTGTTGAAGCGTCTATTACAATATTGTAAACTGGAGTCGCTTGAATTCCTAACGTCTCAAGTATACCTATTTCTAAGCCTTTCCCTGTCCAGAACCATAATATACCTAAAATTAATGCTGCCAACGATAAAATCAGATATGGTGCTAACATTAATACAGGTGCCTCATGCAAATGATGTTCTTTTTCTTTTGATTGATTATAAGATGGTGCATGGAATACCCTTATTATTAACCTTGAGATATAGGCAGCAGTAAAGAATACAGCAAACACAGCAAATAAATAAATGCCTAGATATCCAGTTTTTGCTACGTTTTCTAAAACTAATTCTTTAGCAAAGAATCCGCTAAATGGTGGAATTGCAGCTAAGCTCAGGCCTGCTAACCATATAGAAATTGTCGTTGCCTTCATATATTTAGAAAAGTTACCCATGTCATCTATAAATCTACTTTCTGTTGCATGTAAAGCATAACCTGCTATTAAGAATAATGATGCCTTAAATATTGCATGCGCTAGCAACATTGCAATACCTGCTAATTCTGCATCAGCCATTGCAGAAAAGTTATGTGTTACTACAAACAGTCCTCCTGATGCTACAGCTAATATCATATAACCTAGATACTCAGCAGTTGAATATGCCAAAATTAACTTGAATTCATTGCTAACAATAGCCATTGTTGCCATTATAAATACTGTTGCCACAGCTATTCCAGCTACAATATAGAAATATTGTTGAGTTTGTGTAACTGCTAATGAACCCACTCCTAATGTGCTAGCAGCAATTGCCCCAACGAAGAATATAGGAGCAAAACGTAATATAAAGTAAACTCCAGCCTTAACCATCGTTGCTGCATGTATTAACGCAGAAACTGGTGTAGGACCTGTCATAGCAGTTACTAACCATTCATGGAACGGGAATTGTGCGCTTTTAGCCAATGCCCCTAAGGTAAATATTAATAAAAATGCTGTTAACATACCTTTAGATGCTAGTAGTCCCATCCAAGTTCCAGCTGTTGATTCGATTGTTGGTATACTAAAGCTGTTTGCTATGAAAAACAAAGATGTAAATCCTACAATGAAACCTATATCTCCTACCCTAGTAAACAATATTGCTCTAATTCCGCTTGTGCTTGGCTCAAAATACATTGGAAGTCCTAATGCCTTTCTCTTAGGAACTCCAACCCAATACTCTTCTTCATCTGTATACCAATGACCTATCAATGCATAGCTTGCTAGTCCTGTTCCTTCCCAACCAATAAACATTAATATTAAATTGCTTGCTGTCACTAGTAATAACATGCTACCAACGAAGAATGAAATAAAAAAGAAATATCTTTGGACTCCCCAATCATTTTTCATATATTCTACGCTATAAACAGCTATTAAAAAGCTTAGCCAAGATACTATTGTAGCCATTATTGCGCCGAGGCCATCTAGATAAGTTCCTACTTTAACTTTTAACAGGCTTACCCAATATGTTGATGTTTCTGCAATAATTATTTCATGTTTTATTAAAACATCGTAAAGAGCAACTGTTGATATTATAGAGGAAATAAATATGCTTAATACACTTATTATATTAAAGACTTTTTCATTCCTTACCCCAAATAACCAAAGTAAGGCAAGTATACCTGCTCCTATAAATGGTGAAAGCCATATAGAACTCCATTCAAACCAATTTGAATATACCATAACTGCCATCTATCATCACCTACTTAAAAAAGAAATAATAAAAGATACTATGGAGGTATTTAAATTTGATATTAATGGATTTATTGCTAAGAAAAATATAAAACCAAATATTGCAATACCTAATATAGATAACTTAAATACATCAATTTTTTCTTTAATTTCTATTTTACTTCTAGGTTGTCCATAGAATATTCTTCTCATCATTATAAATGAATACGCTCCTGTCATAGTCAAAGCAACTATTAATAATGCTGTAAAGCCGACAAGAGATGCAAGACTTCTCAACATATAAGATTGAACTAATCCCATAACTATTAATATTTCACTCCACATGCCTACACTAGGAGGTAATCCTGTTAAATTCATAAAACCAAATAATGCTAATGCAGCTGTTAATGGATATTTCTTTGCTAATCCTCCCATCTTAGTTATATCTCTAAGATTGTTTAGCTCTGTAATAAATACACCAGCTGACATGAAAAGTATTGCTTTACCAATTGCATGAGATAAATAAACAAGCATTGCCCCTATTATTCCATATGTTGTTAATGTTGATAACCCTAATAACATATAGCCCATTTGGCTTATGCTTGAATACGCCAAAAACCTCTTAAAGTCTTTTTGCCTTAATGCAACTAATCCTCCATATATAATTGTTATGAAAGCCAAAGTTAGCAAATATGGTCTCCAAGATAGCATAATTGTTGGGAAAAATTGGAAAACAAATCTAGCTATAGCATATCCCGCAAGACCTATTAAATTAGGAGATAACAATGCCGAAATTGGTGTTGGAGCTTCAGCATGAGCATATGGCAACCACATATGAACTCCAAATACTGCCATCTTGACGAAAAGACCTATGAGCATTAATATAGCTATAAGTGTTGCAGCGCTCCCTAACACTGCCTCTTCGGATCCGACAGGAACTAATGAGCCATTAACTAAGTTCATATAATTAAATGAACCTACTATATAGCCGAAATATAAAATTCCTGTTAATAGCAATACTGCCCCTATATGGGTCCATACAAAGTAGAGCAATGATATTTTTCTTCTATCTCCATATCCATAAAACGCTATTGTCAAAAATGAAGAAATTAAAGTACCCTCTAGAAATATATAAAATTCTATTAAGTTGCTTGAGTATGCAATGCCTAGCATTGTAACAGCAAATATATTATATAATAAGGTATATGTACCTAAATTAGGTACTCTTTCACCTTCTTCCTTCATTTCCTCTATTCTTTTTGTCATGTATTTTATTCCATAAAAAGATACAAATGCAGTTACAATTGATATTCCAATTACTATTGGAGCCGATAATCCATCTATGCCTAAATAAAATGTACCAATTTTATACGATGCAAAGTTTACATATATAGGATCGACTATACTGCTTGATAAGCCTCCTGTTGCATAATAATACAATACTAATCCAAGTGGGAATAATAATACAAATCCTGACAAGTATATTAAAGCTTTAACAGCACTATCATATCTACCCAGAAGCCAAGCAAGTATACCGAGAACTATCGGCAACAATAAAGAAATCCATAGTGCAGGTAAAGATAATAACACCATCAAACACCCCCTTCCTCAAGATCTTCAGAGCTCAAAGACTTAGACTCTCTCATATATGCTACTAATATTGATACAACAACTATCACTTCTGCTGAAACAACACTTATAATTATAATTCCAAAATATGTTGCCATTATGGCATTAAAAGAAATTAAAGATAAAATCAATAATAATAAACCATTAAATATTACTTCAATTGATAGCAATTGTCTAAATAAACTTCTCGATGATGTAACACCATAACCTCCAATCCCCATTATTAGTACAGCAGTTATCATTACAACTAAACCTGTTAATTGATCTATAACAATCATTTTTTCTCCCCCCTCCTAGCTATGCTTATAGCTTCAACTAATGTTGCTGCTTGAGCAATTATTATTAATGCAATAACTGGCAAATAATGGGATAAAAGGCCCGATGCCGCTTGAGTTACAGTCACATATTCCGGATATGAATATAAATTGTAAAATTTCCCAGCCAATATTACAATGCCTATTGTAATAGCTATTGCAGCACCTGCTACAAATCCTAAGAATGGTTCCTTAGATTCCTTACGTCCAACTCCTACCATTGATATAGCTATTATTATAAACATAACTGCCGCTCCAACGTAAACCAAAACTAAATAGGCAGAAACTATGCCGAATCCTATTAAAGCAACTAATGCCGCTATTAACGAGGCTAACACTGCTAGCATTGAACTTGCATAAATTAAATCTTTTATTTTTATTACAAAATACGCCGAAATAATAGATCCTACGCCTAATACTAAAGCAAATATAGGCAATAAATCTATTGGATTCATTAGCTAGCACCCCCTTTATCAGCTTGTTTAGGTTGGGGATTATTTGGTTGTGTAGTTTGGGATGTTTGTTGTTGAGGAACTTGTTGCTGAGGTTTAGCTATCTCCTTTTTCTCTTCTTCATATTTTATTTTTACTAATCCTCTTTTTTCATCAAATATATACCTTATTGGTACCCCTTCTTTTGCTGAAACATTTTCTGGCTCTTTCTGGAAGTCTTCTAAAGACAATATCATGTCTTGCATGTTCATATAAACTAAATCATGATATGCCACATGATATAATGCTTCGGTAGGACATACATCAACACAATAACCACAAAATATGCATCTATTATAATTAATTACTGGAAACTTCTTGACCATTTCTTTCTTTAACCTTTTATCAAATACTTTTACCGAGAGCATTTTCATAGCTCTTGCTGGACAAATTCTTGCGCATGATGAACAACTTATGCACTTTTCCTGTATTAAAACTATAAATCCTCTATACCCTTGCCTTAATTTAATATATTCATGTGGGTATAGCAATGTTATTCTATTTGGATCAAAGAAATACTTTAGCCCTACAGCTAAAGCCCCTATATTACCTGCAAACACCCTACCTAATGGATTTTTCTTCGGATTTCTCTTTAATGCAACTTTTGCTGGCATAATAATCACCTCATATTATACCAAAATAGGCCTCAGCTAGACCTAAGCCAAAGGCTGCTAATGTTAAAGGTATTAAAATCTCCCATGCTATTCCTAAAGCCTGATCTACTCTATACCTTCCATAAACACTTCTTAGGAAGCTCATTACAGCCATAATTATTAAAGATTTAATGAAAATTATAAGACTTGGTATGAAGTATCCTGTAATAATTCCTGGTGTTGGTCTATAAGGCGCCCATCCTCCTAAAAAGACTAAAGTAATTAATACGCTAAAAACCCATCTTTTAATATATGCACCACCCATATTTAAGCCATACAATAAACCAGTATACTCAGTATATGGCCCTGCAACCAATTCGCTTTCAGAATCTGGTATTTCAAATGGGAAACCACTTGTTGACATTAGTACTGCGATAAAAACTGCTAATAGAGCCAATGGATTTAATAAACCAAACCATTTGCCTGACATTTGCAAATTGACAATCTGAACTAAGTTAAATGATTGAGTCATTGCTGCCACGGTTAAGAAACCTAAGACAGCTATAAGCTCATATGCTGTTATTATAAATGATTCTCTCAATCCCCCAACAATAGCAAATTTATTATTACTAGCCCATGACATAATAATCACAAACAATGGAGACAACGTACTCAAAGCAACTGCAATCAACAAACTATAATCTGGGGGTATTGGAAAATAGGTCTTTATTGAAGTTATTGGAACTGCATCAAGTGGTAATAAAGCCAATATAATCATTATTATAGGAGATAATATGTATGGTAAAGCATCCACGGTTTCAGGAATTATAATTTCCTGTAATGCATACCTAGTTAAATCTGCAACTAACTGTATAGCCCCTCCAATTCTCGGTGCTATCTCTCTAGGCCCATATCTCATTTGAACAAACGCTGCAGCCTTTCTTTCGAACCAAATAATAATTAATGCAACTATGAGGGCTGCTATTAAGCCAGGTATTATTAAAAACTGATAGACTGGAGGGTAAAATATTATATCATCAATTATTACCCTATATACATAATACCAAACATTCATAAAAATCACCTATCCCATTCTGGTGGGAAATAATCAAAACTACCATATATTGTAGGAAGATCCATTAATCTATGACCAGGCATCAAATACTTAAAAGCAATAACATTTCTAAATGATGGAGAAACTACTCTTACCCTATATGGTAGATCTTTACCATCACTTTCTACATAATATACCATTTCTCCTCTTCCAGCTTCAACTCTTGCAAATGCTTTTCCTGGAGGAACCTTTAATGAGGCAAATAATGGCATTAGTTTAACTCTATATTTACCTGCATAATCTATTTGACCTGAAAACACATCTTTATATAATTTTGGTGCTGTCTTCCAGAATTTTTCATGCATGAAGTTTTCTCTAGGATGTTTTTCTAACCAATCTACTACCTGCTCTATTATATTTAAGCTTTGTTTAATCTCTTCAACTCTGGCCCAAGCTCTTGCTAATGAATCCCCTTCTTCAAAAACTGGAATCTCAAATTCTACATCTCCATAAGCTTCATAAGGTTCGTTAAGTCTTACGTCGTATCTAACTCCGCTAGCTCTTAGGTTAGGTCCAACTATACCTAGCTCTGTTGCCAAGTTTTTAGACATTACTCCAACATTTTCTAATCTACTTCTTATATTAGGATTATTAAGAAATATTTTTGCATATTCGTTCAGCCTATTTCTCATATATTTTGCTGCTTTCCTAGCGTTTTCTGGAAAATCATCTGGTATATCTCTTCTTACCCCTCCAAATACTGGATAAGAATGTGTTAATCTAGCCCCAGTCATTTGTTCAGCTAAATCAACAAAGACCTCTCTATCTCCAAATGCCCACATATATAGGGTTGAATGGCCTAAGAACACTCCAAAGATTCCCATTCCATATAAATGGCTTGCAATTCTGTTTATCTCGCAAAGTAAAGTTCTCAGATATCTTGCTCTTTCTGGAGGTTCAGTTCCTAGCAATCTTTCTACAGCTTGAACATAAGGTAAAGTTATGTTGCATGCATCTAAAATTGCCATCCTTTCAAATAGTGGTATATTCTTTATCCAATCTCTACCTTCTGCAAGTTTTTCCATTGTTCTATGAACAAATCCTATATCAGGATCAACCCTTACCATAATGTCTCCATCAACTTCAACTATTATCCTCATATGCCCAGAACCTGGATGTGCTGGGCCAATGTATACTTCATATGTGTTTTTAGATACCTCTGTCACTTCCATACCAGGCAAATGAGGAACAGAACCACTAGATGTACTAGATTCCATAATTACCACCATTTATTAGCATTATATGCTGCATAATCAACTTCTATATCATCGCTTTCTTCCTTAACAACAAAATCTTTTCTTAAAGGCTTCAATGCAGCTATTACAGGGGTTAACAAAAGCAAGCGTAAATCTGGATGATCATCGAATATTATGCCGAAGAACTCATAAACTTCCCTTTCTTGAAATTCTGCGCTAACCCATATTTTAGATAAGCTGGGTAAATGAGGATTATCTCTATTAATTATTGTAGATAAACCTATAATATATTTTGATAATTCTTCATTTAAATAGCTTGAAATATGATATGTTACCTTAAACTGCTTCTTCGCTATATAATCAATAGCAGTTACTGACTTTACATGATCAAAACCAAAATCTTTTAACTTCTTTGCTGAATCAACTAACTTTTCTGTTGATACTAATACATCGATATACCCTTTTGCTTGTTCTATATTGATTATATTATCCTTTAATACATTTTTAAGTGAATCTTGTATGGAGATCAACTTTTTCACCTCTCCAACCACATAAATCCTCTTTGGGTATAATATTCTTCATATCCTCACGCTTAGATTCAGTAATCCATTTAGAGGCAATAGACTTGTTTCTTAGCAATTTCTGCAACTCAACAATTGCTCTTGAAACTGCTTCTGGTCTAGGAGGACAACCTGGTATATAAACATCAATTGGTATAACTTGCCATGGTCTTACTATATTATAACTATTATAAAATATACCTCCATCCAAAGAACATGCACCCATAGCTACTGCAAACTTTGGATATGGCATTTGATCCCATGTAATTCTAACTGAACAAGCCATTTTTTTGGTAACTGTGCCTTCAACTATAATTAAATTAGTCTGCCTTGGTGAAACCCAAGGGAGTGATCCATATCTTTCATTATCAAATCTTGGACCCCATGCAGCACCTATTTCACATCCGCAACAACTTGTCATTAAATGGACTGGCCATAAGCTAAAGGCATTAGCCCAATCAACCATTTTACCAACTGTTCCTTTTAAAAGCATTTGCTTTGCTTCTTCCGCTACCGTATCTAAATCTGCTAAATAAACCTTACCTTTTTCCTCTCCATTTCCTTTTTCATTTTTACTCATAATAAATCACCTTAATCCAAAATCCAATTTTTAATTCTTTTGGACTCATATGCTGCATATGCTAACAAAGGTGCAAATACTAAAATCAATATTAAGTATAATAAAATTGCGTGAAATATTAATGTTCTAGGAACAATACTTATAAACGTTAGAAGTACTACAGCTGGTTCCATAGCTAAAAACATTACCAAATAACCAAAATATTGAAATGATACCTTGCCTTTACCTACACCCTTAGGAGGATTTGCTGACTCAAATGGTATTTTCTTATATGGCTCTGTTTTTTCAATCTCTGGACTGGCTCTTAAAAGCCATTTTAAAAGGTAAATAACAGCAACTAATAATAATAATACTATAGCAGGAACTATAATCATTGAGTTTGCTGCTATCACTAACGGATTATAGGCAATAGACAAATTAAATCCACCCTTCACGTATCAAATAAGTATTAGGAGTTTTATTTATTCTTTTTGCCTTTACTCTGTATAGTTATTTTTAATTTCACTTTTTTTAACCATACAATTAAAGTTTAAAATTATTTATTTTTTATTTAATTAATTTATATTTCTATAATACAAAATAAATGCCATCTGTGGTATTACTAATCAATGATACTATAGACGAAGCTAACAACACAATTTACTACTTGATGAAGGAGAAACGAGATGGAGGAGTTCGCATAACTGCCTCTTTTGAGTTATGCAAAATCAAAAAAATTACTGTTAACTCCCCAGTTAACAATAAGAAATTATAAAAATTTGAAAAACTTTAGTGCATGAATAATTGATTTCTTCTACATTAAAGGATCTACTAGAGTAATTTATTATTATCCTCATAATTATGATTACATTCATCATGTTAGAATATTAAAAATAATTAAAAAACACTATCATTTTCTAAACTTCACTTCATAAGTTAGGAGTCTTAAGAGTTGTTGATTGTTATTGCTAAGTGTTTTATCACGCTATCTCATACCTCTTAATCAAGAAGTGGATAAATATCATTACTTTAAATTATTATAATAAGAAGGTATTAGAAAATCTTTTTAGAGCAAGGCTTTCAAATTCTTGTAAAAATAAAAGGAAGGCCTATTACACAAACATTGGGGAGAAAATTGGTAGAAAGAGTTCCACCTGAGGCTGAGGCTAAATATAATAAGTATTTGCAATTAAGAGACTCATATAATGTTGTTGTACAAGAAAGAATAAATGCTGAATCTTCTTTAGGAGAAATAGAAAAAGTATTAGAAAAATTACAATCATTGGGACCTGATGCAGAATTATATAAAATGACAGGGTTTGTATTAGTAAAAAGCAGAAAAGAAGATCTACAAAAGGAACTAGAAACAAGAAAAGAAGATCTAGAATTAAAGATTAAGGCACTCAAAAATCAAGAAACAATGATAAAGGAGCAAATAGATAAAATTACAATCGAGCTAAGACAGCTATTATCTGGTATTGGAGGCACACAAACTAAAACAGGTATTGGCGGAGCAGGGAGTTAAAATAGGTAAATCATATTGATAAAGACGAATACAAATAATTTTTTAAATGATTTTATTAATGAATTAAAAAATGGAAATATAGGGATTTCTTTTCATTCAAATGCCGATTTAGATGCAATTGCATCTTCATTAATTACCTATGAATTATGCAAAAGATATAATGAAAAATGTTGTATTGATCTAAAACAAGGTCTCTCAAAAGAATCTATTATTGCTTTAAAGGAGATAAATATAGAAATAAAAAAATGTGATTTTAATTATGACAAACTTATTTTATTAGATAATGCAGGGATTGAACAAGTATCAAATTTAATTTCAAATAAAAATATTCCTTTAATAGTAATAGATCATCATCGTGAGGGAAAGATTTTCCAGATATCAAAACTGTATTATATAGATGACGATGCTTCTTCAACTACCGAAATAGTTTCCTCCTTTGCAAGTAAATTAACCATTAATCTTGATGAAAATATATCAACATTAGGTATATTAGGAATTTTATTTGATAGTAATAGATTGGAAAGAGCAAGCAAAAGTACATTAGAATCGCTACTTTATTTAATGAAAAATGGTGATTATAAAAAAGCGATTTCTATTTACTATAAAATCATCAAAGGAATTGAAGAAGATTTTTCAATTAAAATGGCTAAACTTAAGGGTTTTTCTAGAGCAATAATTGGAAAAGTTTGTAAAGATCTAATAGCTGTAGTGACAGAAATAGGTTCTTATGAATCAATAGTATCTAGGACATTAATACAAAATGGTGCTGATGTTGCATTCACTATTAAGTATAAAGAAGGTGAAGATATAAGGATTTCAATAAGAATTTCAGATAAAGCGATCTCAAAGGGAATAGATGCCTCTAATATTGCAAGAATTGTTGCAGATAAATATAATGGAGAAGGTGGAGGACATATTGGAGCTTCTATAGTTACTATCAAAAATAAAAAACCAATAGAAAAAGAAAAATTTTTCAGTTATTTAGTTAATTTAATAAATGGTATATGCAAAGAAAGTGGATAGAGTTATGGAAACAAAAAAATATAGGGTTTATGCAGATTCGAGAGAAGAAGCTTCTGGAGTTCCGAAAATACTAGAATCATTAGGATTAATGGTTATTAGGAGGCAACTAGAAGAGGGAGATTATCTAATACCGGACAACATAATTATAGAAAGGAAGAGCTCTAATGATTTTGTAAAGTCATTATTTGATGGTAGACTATTTGAACAGGCTAAAAAAATGTCATCAAAATATAATAATATAATATATATTGTGGAGGGTGACTTCAGAAAATCCCTTCTCTTCTATAAAAATAGGGAAAAGCAGATTCAATCTGCATTAATTTCATTAGTATTAGAATATAAAGTCAAAGTCTTATGGAGCTTAGATCAACTCTCAACAGCGGAATACATAGAATCAATAGCAAGAAAATCTGAGCCCTCTAAAGAGGTTAATGAGTCTCCAATACTCAAGAAACCTAAGATAAATGATAATAGGCAATGGCAACTTTACATTTTGCAATCATTTCCAGGAATAGGAGAAAAAAGTGCTGAAAAAATATTAGAGCATTTTGGATCTCTAGAAAAATTTTTTAACTCAAGTTTATCGGAGCTTGCAAACATAATCGGAGAAAAGAAGGCCTCAAAAATTAAAGAATTGATTAAGTTACCATATAAAAAAGATGCTAAAGGAAATAGTAGTCTAGAAAACTATTATAGTAAGGATTGATAACTTGCAGGAAAAAGAGTTCATATCTAGATGGTTTACGTTTAAAGCATATGGCCATAAAAATGTAAGAGCAACTCATAAAACAACTATAGAAATTACTAAAGATGACTATTTGACAACAAGGGGGGATTGTATAATAGGAATTAAATCAGAAGTATCATTAAATGATTTTCCAAAGTGGCTTAAAGAAGATATAAAGAAAGGTAATATGATATTAGTTGTTTTTTGTTCAAAGAAAAATTGCGATAGCTTGATAGGATACGGCGATAGTAATCTAATCCTTAATAATGAAACCAAAATAATATTTAGAAAAAGTAATTATATAGAACCTGCAACTGCTCTAATAAAAAGTAATAAAGCAGCTGCAGATCTTGATAGAAATTTAATTGAAGAACTTAAAAACGGTGGGGAGCTAATTGTTATGATAACAACCATAAATTTTAAAATTTGGTGATAACATGAACAAAAAATATCAAGAAACTAGAATAACTAATGGTTCCTTAATATTATCAATTATAAATAAAATAATATTGAAAATAGAAGATACCTATGATGATAATTATAATTTATTTGATGCTAAAATAGATTATAAAATAAAAGATATTGACTATCTCTTAAAAAAGTTAAAAGATAATGTTATAGATCTCAAAATCAATACACCATGGGATTTTAAAGATCATATAGAGGAGATAAATGATAAAAAAATTATTATTAAAAATGATACAAATCTAAAGAACTACATAAGCATTAAAGATTTATATGATTTTATTCCTTATATCCCATTCCATACAGATCTAAGTATAATAAATTCTTTTACTCAAAAAACCACCTCATCAAATATAGAATATTTATTCCTTTACGATTACAATGGTTATCTTTCTATATTGGAGGGAGAAACACTAAAGGTAAAAATACCATTTATTAAGGTAGCATATAACATGCATTCTCATCCTAATGGACATTGCGGATTCTCTTTACCAGATATCAATAGTGGACTTGATTTGCTATCCGAAGGAGGATTGGCATCTTCAGTTGTTACTGAGAGATGCGCCTTAGTAATGTATCGTCAAGGCCTTGTTATAGAAGATGATTATATAAATATAAAATCAAGAAAATATGAAAACTTGAAGTCTATAAAATTTATTAAAATAGTCTATTAGGGTTAAGGCCCTAACAGATCTTCTAGTTTCGGTGGTCTTGGAGGTAATCCTTTCCTCTCTCTTATTTTCTTAATCAAATCGTCTAATAACGAATCTGGAACTGGAGCCCACCTGCTAAACTCCGTTCCCCAAAACGCTTTACCTGCTGTTGACCCTCTTAATTCTTGAGATATATCAAAGCTCTCTGCAACTGGTATCTCTGCTGTTACAATTGCTTGCAATCCTGATTGTTTAACATCCAATATCTTTCCTCTTTTCTTTGTTACTATTGAAGTTACTGGGCTTAAGTAATCCATGGGAACTTTAATTTCTAGTTTCTGTATTGGTTCAAGTAATGTTGGTTTTGATGTCAACATAGCAGCCCATATAGCATTTCTAACAGCAGGATATATCTGACCTGGACCTCTGTGGACTGGATCTTCGTGTATTTCAGCATCATGAAGTACAACTTTGAGACCTCTTACAGGCTCTGCTGCCAATGGTCCTTCTTTTACCGCTATCCTAAATCCACCTAATATTGTATCCTTCACTTCTTTTAGATATTGAACACCTGATGTTGCATCAATAAATATGTTTATATTTTCATCAATAGACCATATTTTTCTAGCCTCATCATAATCCCAGTTTGCTTTATCTCTTAATATTTTTGCTCTATCCTTAGCATCTTGATCTTCATTAACAAGACCCTTATGGATCAAATCAATTGTCTCATCGTTTAATGGCTCTACACTTATGTAGAATCTATTGTGCTTATTAGGGCTCTTTCCTTCAAACACCTTACTATTCTGTTTAACAGATTCTCTATAAACAACTATTGGTGGCGTAGCCTTTACTTCTACCCCATATAATTCCTTCAGCATCCACATAGCTATTTCTAAATGAAGTTGCCCCATACCTGATATTAGATATTCTCCTGTCTCTTCATTAATTTTCACTACCAAATTTGGATCCTCTAATGTTAACTTTTTAAGAGCGTCTATCATTTTCGGCAAATCTTGTAATTTTGCTGGTTCTATAGCTGATGTTACTACAGGTTCACTAATATAATGAAGTTGCTCGAATGGTGCAGCTTGTGATTTGTATGATACTTCAACAAGTGTTTCTCCAGACTTTAGGCCTTCTATACCCATCAATGCACCTATGTTACCTGCGGGAATCTTAGCTGTTAATTCTCTAAATGGCCCCATATATAGGCTTACCTGTAAAATTCTCCCAGTACGATCACTCGAAACGATGTAAACTTCTTTACCAGGCTCTAACGTACCTGAAAATACTCTACCAGTTGCTACAATTCCGGCTTTTTCTACCTTAATAGCATTTGCATAAAATACTAGAGGCCCGTTTGGATCTGATTCCATCATAGCCTTACCTAAATCTGAATCAAGATTTCCCTTCCATATCTTTGGTATTCTATACTTCTGTGCTTCTTTAGGATTTGGTATAAACTTTACTACCATATTTAATAATGCATCCCAAATAGGTGCCTTCTTAAATAGCTCTACTACCTTATCTTTATTATTAGAAGAATATGCATCTATTATATTTTGAAAAGTTATGCCCTTCTTTGTAGCATCAGGCACTGTTAAAGCCCATTTGTCTTTTGCGCTACCAAATGCAACATTACCTTCAGCAGGATTTATTTTCCATTTATTTTTAAATTCAGGCTCAGCATACATATCAATCAAATTGTTAACATCTTTAATTATTTCTACAAATCTTTCTTGTATTTGCTGAGGTCCGAACTTTAGTTCTTTTATTAATCTATCAACCTTGTTAATGAATAAAACTGGTTTAACCCTTTCCTCTAATGCTTGCCTTAAAACAGTTTCGGTTTGTGTCATAACGCCTTCCGCTGAATCTACAACAACGATTCCTCCATCCAATACTCTAAGACTTCTTGTTACCATACCTGTAAAGTCTACATGTCCCGGAGTATCAATTAAGTTAATGACGTATGGTTTTCCATTATATTCATGATATAAGCTTGCATTAGCCGCTTTAACTGTCATTTCTCTTTCTTTTTCTACGTTAAGGTAGTCTAAAAGCAGAGCATCTCCTGCAACTCTTTCTGAAATAATTCCTGCTCCTGCTAATAATGTATCGCTAGTTGTTGTTTTACCATGATCTACATGGGCTATAACACCTATATTTCTTACTTGCTCTATGTTAGCCATTATTTTTTCTATTTCTGAAATTACTTTTACTCTGGCGCCCATTTTTTTCACCCACTTCTTTTGATAAAGAAGAGATTAAGGGTTAAAAAATAATATTATTTTTTGTTTGATTAAGAAAGTTTTTTAAAAATGATTAAAAAATAATCTGCTTCATAACAAGGGAAGAGTGAAACATTTAATTTGTTTCCTCTTTACCAAATTTAAATCCTTCATAACCAATTAATGGAACAAATATTACACTGATATCATAACGCAATTCAATATTTCCAAATTCATCTTTTCTAATTATGGCTAGTTTTTGTTCCTCTAATGTTCCTAAAGGTAATATAGCAATACCATTATTTTTTAATTGCATATTAATAAATTTCGGCACAACCGGAGTTGCAGCAGTTATTATTATTCTGTCATAAGGCTTTTCTTCTTCATATCCTAGAGATCCATCTCCAACAATTAACTTTACATTTTTATGCAAACCTAATCTTTCAAGGTTTTTATAAGCCATTTCTGATAACTCTTTTATTCTTTCTATTGAAACAATTAAGCCCTTTTCTTTAACTAGGTATGATAGTATTGCAGTTTGATATCCTGACCCAGTTCCAATTTCTAAGATTTTATTTCCTTCATTAACTTCTAATAACTCTGTCATATATGCTACAATACTTGGGGCGCTAATTGTTTGCCCGTAACCTATAGGTAATGGTTTATCTTCGTATGCCTCACTTAAATATTGTGATAAAACAAAGTTAGCTCTGTCAACATTAATAAGAGCTTCTTCCACTTTCTTTGTTTTAATAAATCCTGAATTCTTTAAGTAATTTATCAATGACATTTTCTTATTAAAGCTTTCCATCTTTTCACCTTAAACTTATTAGCTATAAGTAGTTTTACTCATATTTATTAGAAATTTGCGCAAATAATATTTTTTTACCTCTAGGATTAGATTTATATTTAAACTTCTTAATTTCTATTAGCTCTTTTTAATTCCTTATGCAAACTACCGTGCTCTCAAAGATGGGATCTCTTGTAAAGAGGACGAAAATATTTCTGAAAGGCTTATTTAAAATTAATAAACAGAAACCTATAGTTAAAACCTTTTTAAAGTAAGTCCAACACTTTCTAACATCTTGTTAACCATGAAGTATGGTATTCTTGATAACATTGATTTTTGTTTTGATTCCGGCAATTCAACTATTGCATTTGATGCCTCATTTACTACATCATTCAATATATTCATTCCATTTTTTATTATTTCATCCCCCCTCTCACTAATAGGGTATCTATGCATTATGTATTTTTCAAATAAGACTTCTCCTGGATCAAGTTTTTCTTTTTTTCCTATAAGATATGAATAATAATCCCCAATATCATCGGCTAGTTGATAAGCTATACCTAATTTATCACCATAAAATTCTGCATTGTCTACCAAATTATTATTCTTTGCAGCTATCACACCTAATACAGCAGATAAGCTAAATAATGAAGCAGTTTTTAACTTAATAACATTCATATATTCGGAAGGATTTAATTTTAATGAGGCGTATGCATCTAAAATTTCGCCCCTTACCATTGCCTCCCATGACTTTATACTATATCTTATTGCATCAAATCCATATTTTTCTATCACTCTTTGTGCAACAGGAACTAAAAGCAAAGCAGTTAAGGCCGTTTTTCCAATACCATATATAATCCAGCCTGATAATTTACCCCTTCTATTAGTATCTTTATCAACTATATCATCTATTGCAAGACTTGCTGCATGAACCATTTCTATAGCAACTGCAGCATCTGAAGCATAATCTAAACTTGCGCCCAATGATTCTGCAAAAAGTACAGTTAAGAAACCTCTAAACATCTTACCTCCTATCGTAAGATATCTAGCAATACCATCTATTCCTAAGTTTTCCATTGATTTTGCTGCATCTTCTATTTTTGGTTCTAAATATTCTCTCACCTTTTCCCATTTTTCTAAAATTGAAGTGTCGATATCCTCATAGGATTGTTCTTTGTCCAATTTCAGCGCACC
The DNA here is from genome assembly GCF_000317795.1 of Caldisphaera lagunensis DSM 15908. NCBI lineage: Archaea > Thermoproteati > Thermoproteota > Thermoprotei > Acidilobales > Acidilobaceae > Caldisphaera > Caldisphaera lagunensis. The sequence continues at coordinate 1,398,972 of NC_019791.1, read as the reverse complement.
ACTTTTTCCATTATTTGCATATATTAGTTAAAGTTTATTAATATGCATTCTACCCTCTACTTTAGTTTTAGAAATAGTAATTATTTAAATATTCTATACATTGGAAATTTATTTTAATTTTTTAATTTATTGGTAACAATTAATTCATTCTTAACAACTGAAAAATTAAATAAATTAAATTTTATCCTTTCTTGGATCACTCGCCCAAAGAATTCCTACTATAATAGGCTTTTTCTTAAATGATACTTTTTTGAAATATTTATTAACTGACTTTAAAATTTCCTTTGAATTATACATATAATAAATTGTTTTATGTAAGTCAGGATATAATAAAGCATCTCTACCACATCCCATAACGATCCCAAATACAACAGCTAAAATATTAAATTGGAAAAACGAAATTATTTTTTCCATAACAGTTTCAGGTTTATAGAGATCTAAAATTATTAGCTTCCCATTTTCTTTTAACACTCTAGAAAACTCGCGTAATGCTAAATCATAATTTCTTACATCTCTAAATGAAAACATTGCAATTACAGCGTCTATTGAAGAACTTTTTACTGGTATATTTTCGGCCATTCCATTTATCACGCTAATGTTTTTTATATTGTCTTTTGTTATTTTATTCATAGCAAAAGAGGGATCCATGGCTATCAAATGGCTGGGGTTCAAAATACCTTTAATATATTTTGTAGAGGTGCCTGGACCATTTCCTACATCTATTATAATGTTAGATCCTTTGGCCAATGCTGACGCAATTATTCTCAATCTCTTTAAAACGAAAAAACTCATTAATGTATTTACTTTTTCATAACATCCTTTTTCAGAATACGTCTCTATTTCAGACACTATATTTTTCCAAAATTTTTCCTCTAATCCTTGATTTCCATTAACTTTATTATCATTTTTTAGCATTTTCAACTCCAAGTTTTCAATTCAAAAAAACTATTATATACCTTTATATTTAAAAATTAAAAATTAATCATCTTTTGGATCAGAAGCCTTGACTGGAGCTATTTTACGCATTGATTCTTGCAAATCTAATCCTAGTAAATTCTTATTACCAGTTTCAAACCCTTTATAATACCAGAATAATGCTCCACCTACGCCTGCTAATGCTATAATGAACATCGATAATGCTCCTATTGTGAAGGATAATGGTATTAATATCAATAAACCTGCTATAATCCCTGCTGATACCCAAACTACGAATCTTACTAATGAAATAAGCATCCCTCTTCTATTTGTTGGGAACAATTCTGGTTCTAACAGTGCCCTTGTAGCCCAAGTTGTTTCTACTGGAATCATTAATAAAGTAAACATAGATAATATAGCTATTGAAGAATTTGTTATACTTGCAACACCCCATAGTAATACCCAAAATACTGCAAGCATAGAATAAGATATTACAGCAAAAACTTTTCTACTAACTTTTGATGTTATAAATAATCCTGTTATTATGCCAACTATTGTCATAGTAAAACCTCCAATCAATGGAACATATTCAGCAATATTACTGAAATAAGCATATGATGCTCCATATGTAATATAGACAAAGGCGACATCTTGAACAATCCCTATAAGTATTAGAGTAAGTAGTCTAAAGCCTAAACCAGCATTAGGATTTACAACCTCAGAGTTTTTATCTATAGCCTTCCATGCTTCTTCTACATTTTTCTTCGTTTTAATTGCTTTCCAAGGTAAGGTCTCAGTAGCTTTTAACCATGCTAAAATTAATCCTATTGTTGGAGCAATATACATAAGAATTAAAGCTAGTTCATAGTTATATGCAGAGGCCTTAGCGTTATTTATACCAAATATGAGCAATGGTACATAAGCTAATGCGACTCCCAAATTACCAAAGTTTGGGCCAAGAACAAGTAATTTACTTCTATGTTGTGAACTAACGCTTTCTGATATCATGGCTAATACAGGACTTTCTAACCCGATAGCTGCCATTCCAACGATTGCTATTGATATTAATAGAGTTATAGTTCTTGCAATACCTGTAACAACATTTAGCCATATAGGCAAATATAGTATCATTCCTAGCAACACTAGTCCTGATGCTAAAATGAATGCGAGCTTTCTACCCAAAATATCTGCCAAATAGCCTGATATAAATGCTCCTATACCTCCAAATATATAAGGCAAAGTAAATGCCAACCATGCTAAATTAGAAGGAACTACTTGAGTTAATGCTGATAATGGTCCGTAGCTCTCAGCTAAGCCAAAGACTATCATACCCAATGATAATGCTACAAAGGCTGCCCATGGAAATCCGGTATATACCTTTTCTCCCAAGATCTTCACCGAATAAATCATTAAATTCACTCCTTATAAATTGTTATAAAAGATCCACATAAAATTTTACTTGATTAAATAAAACAAATTTTATTTGGTCATAGATGAGATTTTATTTAAATCTAGTAAAAATTATAGAGGATATCAATATCAGGGCTGAAGATATAGCAGAGACGATCCCTAAACCATACGAAAGATTTAGAGAACCTATTAATGACGTGATTTCCGGTGCAAATCCTCCAATAAGTCTTCCAAACATAAAAACGAAGTTCGATGCTGTTGCTCTTAATTCTATAGGATAATTTTCACTCACCCATATTCCATCGTATGAAAATAATCCTGAAGATATGTAAAGTAATGCCAAAAACACGACTATTAATAAAGATGATATTCCAAAGAAAATTAGCAAAATTGCTGATAATAAACCTAATGATGAAAATATTAATGTATTCTTTGCTCTTCCTATTTTATCTGATAAAAAACCTGAGAACCAATAAGATAAGAAACCAACTATTGAAAGAACACCAATATAATTAGTCATATTTATTTTTTCCATAAAACTAGGAACAATGCTTAATAAAGGAACGCTTAATAGAAATGCACCAATAACTATTAATGACAAAAGTATCGTTTTGTATCTATATTCTATATTAAAGAGATTCCTTATACCAACGGGCTTTGTTTGGGTTCTTTTTAAAGTTTCTTTTATTATAATGGAAGATGGTAAGCCTATCGCAAGACTTATAATACCAACAATCAAAAACAAGGTTCTCCAATATGCAATAAACCTATATGTTAAAACGTCTAGTCCAAAACCAATATAATAAAGTCCTTGTACAAGACCTCCAAATGAGCCAGTATAAGATCCCAGAGTCTCAACAATTAATGCATAAGCAATTCCGTTTTCTGCATTAACTCCAAATCCTATAAAAAACCAACAAATAAATAATTCTATCAAAGAATTAGAAAAAGATGCCAAAATCAAAGAGATAGAAAAAATTAATATAGATATTATTGTAGTCATTTTTCTGCCAATCTTATCTGCGAATTTACCTAATATTACACCTCCAACTGCTCCACCAATAAAATCTAATGGAAATGTAAAACTTATGATATATAAGGGAACTTTAAAATAATTTGTTATTTGTAATAATACCATAGAAATTGAAAACACAGAAAATGCAGATAATGTAAAGGGAAGAAGTATGCCTATCATATTATTTATTTTATTCAAGTTATTCCCCTATTAACTTATTATTATAAAAGAATAAAAATTTTAGGACGATGAAATAAAATTATAGTTAATGCATTACCATTATATCTAAAAACTTATTTAAAAATCAATAACAAGAACTTATGAATAAATTATAAACTAAAACCAATTTATTAATTATTGCGATGAAGAGTGTGGTGGACACAGAAACTTAAAAGGTTAATGATGGCAAGGAGCCCTCTGAGCATTTTATTTAGTATTGTCTTGCATATCTCATAGTTGTTTGAGCTTTTTCTCCACATATTGGGCATTTTTTACCAGATATCTTTTGTGATGGCCATGGTGTGCCTAAGCTTTTTGCTCCTAGAGACTCCATTACTTTATTTGCACAAGATTCTTTTCCGCACCAAGGGATTTCTACTATTCCTTTTTTATCTAAATATTGCCTTGCCTCATTTAAATTATCTGTTTCATATATTTTTTGTTTTAAATCCTTCCACGCCCTTTCATATAAATTATTTTGAATGCTATTCATAATATGATTTATTTCATTGATTAATTCTTTTTCTCCTATAGTTATTTTAGATAAAGTATCTCTTCTAACAACTGTTAAATTATGCGTTCTCAATTCTCTTGATCCTATTTCAATTCTTACAGGTACACCTTTTGCTTCCCAATAATAATATTTTTCTCCAGGTGTCATTTCACTTCTATCATCTATTTTAGCTCTTACCTTTGATTCTAATAATTCATTTAAAATTTTCCTGCTATAATCAATTATAGATTTTGTTTCTGACTCATCACTTGATGGGATAGGAATCACAATTACTTGTGTTGGTGCTATATTTGGAGGCAAAACTAATCCATTATCATCACCATGTACACCAATAATAGTTGCAACAACCCTATCGCTAATTCCATAACTTGTTTGCCAAGGATGATCAAAAGATTCATCTTTTAATTGTATTTTATAATTAAATGCCTTTGAAAAGCTCTGCCCTAGATTATGAACTGTTCCTATTTGTAAAGTTCTTCCATCAGGCATCATTGTATCGAATGCTATGGTATATAATGCACCAGCAAATTTATCCCAATCGGGTCTCTTACTAATTATATAAGGTATTCCTAGTTCGTCAAAAAACTTTTTATAGATATCTATTGCCTCCTTTATTTGTTGTTCTGCGCTTTCAAAGGTATCATGAATCGTGTGAGCTTCTTTAAATGTAGTTACTTCCCTTAATCTTATTAATGGCCTTGTAGCTTTTGTTTCATATCTAAACATACTTACTATTTGATATAACTTTCTTGGTAATTGTCTATAGCTTTGATACCAAAGTGATTCATAATATGTTATAATAGTTTCACTAGTAGGTCTTAAAGCTAGTTTCTGATCTAATTCTTCTAATCCACCGTGAGTTACCCAAAAAACTTCTTCCTCGAAACCCCTAATGTGTTCGCTTTCTTTTTCTAACATCCACTTTGGTATTAGCAATGGAAACAGAATTTCTTCATGCCCTGTGGAATCTAAAAGATCCCTTATTAGATCGATTGTTTTTTTCCTTATTTGAAAACCATAAGGCAACCAAATTCCCATTCCTTTTATTGGATATCTTCCATAGTCATAAATTTCTGCTCTCTCCAATATCCAATCATACCATTGAGAAAAATCTCTTTCCTTTTTTTCCTTCTTTGGCTCGACCACTTCTAGACACCTAATGCTTCAATCACATTAAACTAAGAAAAATAGTAAAATATAAGTATTAAGTATTTATGAAAAATAGTTTTATGGCAATACGAACAATATTATTATAGCAACTAATAACCCATATATAGCTATTCCTTCTCCTAAAACTACGAATATAAATGATGTACCAAATAACTCTCTATTCTCTGCTATTGCGCTTATTGCAGCTGCGCCAGCCACACCTACACTATAACCTCCTCCTATACCAGCCAATCCTATTGCTAAGCCTGCACCAATAGCTTTACCTAATTCTGCATAGGCTGATGCCTGGGTTATAGAAGAAGAGGTAGTTGCTGCATGAGTTATTGCAATTCCCGTTATAAATGCCGCCATTATTGAAATTAATGCAACTACAATCATAATATACCTATATTTAGGTCTCTTTAATGATTCCCTGATAATCAAGTTAATACCTTCTATGATCCTCTTATCCATATAATCTCACCATTAGTTAAAACTACGTATTAATTTTTAAGCTTTTAGATCCTTTATAGGAAAAATTTCATTGCGTTACTATTTCTAGTAGTAATAAATCTAATAATATATAAGATAACAATAAAGATCTGTTTATTAATAAAATCAAAATTATGAAAAAATTATTTCATACAAACCCTTCAAAGCTTGCTAGTCAATCTAGTTTGAATATAATAAAAAGTCATTATAAAAATTCTTAGTTTTTATTCTAGTCAAAAAGGCACCATTATTGTAATACCAATTAACATATTATATATAATATTATTTTTGCAAATTTATAAAAGGTTTATTTGTAGTATTACTGTTGGTGAAAGAATGCAGATACCACTAGACAAAATTTGCGTGAAAAGTGGGATATTATGCCCTAACTGTCAGGCAAAAATCGATAAAGGCTTATATGAAAAATGGGAAGTTGATGTAATGAAGGTTTTAGTAGAACTTGAAGATAAGATTAAGGGATTAAGGGATGTAAATTATAAAAAATCTATTGTATTTGATAGAAAATTATATATAATATTAGAAAATTTAGGATCTCATAGGCATGAGTTGGAAAAGTATCTTAGAGAAAAGCTTCGTAATTTCAATTTTGATAGAATAGTTTTGATAGAATATGCAAGCAATCCAAAAGAGCTTGTTTATAAATTGCTTGCTAATGTTGAGATAAAATCAACCAATATATATTATAGTCCTGATGGAATTGTATATTATGTAGCTAAAATACCTTCATATGAGAAGCCTAAAGTTGATGAAATTGGAGATTCTGTAAAGAGGATTTTTAAAATCTTAACAAGAAATGATATATATTTTGAATTCGTAGACTATCCAAAATACAAGAAAATAAATGAGGAAGAAAAAATAGAACAACATATAGATGCAAATCAATTAGACAAGCTCTTAAAGCAAATATAATTTTTCTTTTTATTTAATTAAATTTAATATTTTAATAAATAAAATGACTATAATGCCTTAATATAATTATTAAAATTAAGATATCTAAAACCAATTATCAAGTCTTGCCTGTTTTGACTTCACAGATTCCTTAAATGATTTTTTCAATCTTTCCAACGCTTTTTTAACTCTATCATCATTAAAATCATGTTCCCTGACAAGCATGTCTATTATTTTTTCTTCATTTGGATCTCTCCATTCTATTTTATAATTAGGATTGGAAGGTGGATTTAAGAAATATTCATATATTTTCATAATATCAATATCTTCATCATTAACTTTTAAAGAGCTCAAAGCCTTTATTGGATCTCTATGTTCTTTTACGTATTTTAAAGCAGTTTTAGGTCCATAGCCTTTAAACCCGTCAGGATTGAAATCTGTTCCTAAAAGAATTCCTATTACAATTAATTGTTCTCTTGTTATTTCCAAAGCTTTTAACATATCATTTAAGTTAATTAATTCAGGCTTTATTTCTATATATTCTTCCTTATTAGGCAATTTTCTTTTTCCTGTTATTGCTAAATTTCTCAATAATTTTGGAGAACCAAAGAGAAGACTATCATAATCCTGGCTTCCTGTTGCATAAACGTCACCTTTCTTAGCCATATAAGCTGCTTGCGCTTCTCCATCGGCCGGTGCTTGAACCCATGGTATTCCCATATATGTTAGCAATTGTTTTGCATCTTCAACCATCTTATTTGAAAGAGATGTTGATGCTTGTGCGTATTTTTTTGCCTCCTCAATTTTTCCTTCTTGTTTTGCCTTTTGATATTTTTCTGCATATTGTTGCCTTCTATTAATTCTATCTTCAATTTCTTTTTTCTTCATTTCAGGTGGCTTCCCATCAAAAACATATATAGGTTTAACTCCTTCTTCTATCAAATTAATAGTCCTATAAAATAAACCACTTATATGACTTGTTATATTACCTTTAGAATCAATTAATGGAGTTCCATCTGGCTGCCTTATTGCAGCAAGAAATTGATACAACATATTATAACCATCTAAAGCCACTGTGTATCCTTTTAATGCCTTCAAATCTATTTCTTGTTTTGCCTTTTCTGGTATAAGATCTTTTAAGTTAACTCCCAAAATTTTCACCAATTAATAAAAATATTATTTAAAACGTTTTAATTTTTCGTTTAACTCTCATTATCAACTTGAACAAATTCTTCATGCCTTTCTGTTTTATTTAACTTAATTAATCTTTCTTCCTTTGTACTAGAACTAACAACAATCAAACCCATGATTTCCATTTTTATTAATAATTTTACCAAATCAGAAGGGGAAATGTCATAGCCTTGCCTAGATAGGCTAGATATAATTTCTTTTTCGGAAATTGGTACTTCCCCGTCTTTTGTAAGCTTTTTAATTTCGTCATAAACCAAATTCAAATAAGGGGTTTCAACCCATACACTCATGTTTGTTCACCTTAATAAGTTATTGATGTAGACATAGTTTTTCCTACATTCATTTGCCTTGCGCTTTCAAGCCACTTCATGTAATAATCTATCATATATTGTGTAACACTTGGTTTTACTTTTGACAATGCAACATCGAAGTGTTTATTTTTAACAATTCCATTTTGCAAATCTTCTCTTAATGCCTGCATTGCAGCTTCCCTAACTAAAGCTGCTAAATCTGCTCCAGTATATCCATTAGTCCTCTTAGCTATTTCAATTAAATCGACATCGTCAGCCAAGGGGACATTTCTTGTATGTATTTGCAATATCTCAACTCTACCTTTTTCATCAGGAGGTGGAACATAAACGAGTTTCTCTAATCTTCCAGGCCTAATTAATGCTGGATCTACCATTTCTGGCCTATTTGTTGCTGCTATAACTACCACGTTTTGAAGATCAGTTATACCATCTATTTCTGTTAATAACTGACTTACTATTCTTTCACCAACTCTTGTCCCTTCATCAATTCCCCTTAATGCAGCGATTGCATCTATTTCATCGAAAAATACCACAACTGGGGCATATTGTCTTGCTTTCTTAAATATTTCTCTAATGGCCCTTTCGCTTTCTCCAACCCATTTGCTCAAAACTTCTGGACCTCTAATTGTTATAAAATTAGCCCCACTTTCTGTTGCAACTGCTTTTGCTAATAGTGTCTTACCTGTTCCAGGAGGACCAAATAATAAAACTCCTTTGGGTGGCTGAACTCCAATCCTCTTAAATGAGTTAGGATATTTTAATGGCCATTCAACGACTTCTCTCAATTCTTGTTTAAGACTTTCTAATCCTCCTATATCTTCCCAATGCACTTCAGGTATTTCTACTTGAATTTCTCTTAATCCACTTGGCGTTATTTCTTTGTATGCTGCTATAAAATCATCCATTGTTACTACCATTTTCTCTAAAACCTCTACTGGTATCTTTTCTTGCTCTATATCAATTTCTGGTAAGTATCTTCTCAATGCATGCATCGCTGCCTCTTTTACTAAAGCTGCTAAATCTGCTCCAGTATATCCTTTTGTAATCTCAGCTAATCTCTCTGTATCAACGTCACCATCTAAAGGCATATGCCTTGTATGTATTTGCAATATTTCTAATCTACCTTGCTTATCAGGTAATGGAACTTCAATTTCTCTATCAAATCTACCAGGTCTTCTTAATGCAGGATCTACAGCATTAATTCTATTAGTTGCGCCAATTACTATTACTTGACCTCTATTTTCAAGACCGTCCATTAATGCCAATAATTGTGCAACAACCCTTCTTTCTACTTCTCCTACAACTTCATCCCTTTTTGGAGCTATTGCATCTATTTCATCAATAAATATTATTGCAGGAGCATTTTTCTTTGCTTCATCAAAAATTTCTCTTAACCTTTGCTCGCTTTCTCCATAAAACTTACTCATGATTTCTGGTCCATTAATTGCAACAAAATATGCATCACTTTCTGTTGCAACTGCTTTTGCTAATAGTGTCTTACCTGTTCCAGGAGGACCAAATAATAAAACTCCTTTGGGTGGCTCTATTCCGAGCCTTGCAAAAAGCTCTGGATGTCTTAAAGGTAATTCAACGAGTTCTCTTATCCTTGAAATTATATCTCTTAAACCACCTATATCTTCGTATGTTACCTTTGGAACATTAATTTGGGCCATTGGCTTTTCTAATACATCTACTGAAGTCTTTTCACCTATTATAACAGGTCCTCTTGGCCTTGTATCAATAACTGTCAATTGAACAGCCTGGCCTATAACTGGAACAACTATTACATCACCTTCAACAATAGGAGTGCCAACTAGTTTCTTTTTAACATATTTTTTAAACCCTTCATCAACTGATATTGAGTGAACCGTTGGTGCGAGTTTTACTTTTATGGCCTGTTTCGGCAAAACCTTTCTAACTATAACTTTATCGCCAATATTTATATCAGCATTTTTCCTTAATATACCATCCATTCTAATTATGTCTAAACCTTGATCTTCTGGTAATGCTGGCCATACTACAGCAACTGTTTTCTTCTTGCCTTCTATTTCTACAATATCTCCGGGCTCTACATTAAGTTGTTTCATTATATCTACATCTATTCTTACTCTTCTTTTCCCTGTATCCCTAGGCCTTGCTTCAGAAACTCTCAATACGATTTCCTTTGAATTATTTGATTGGTTCTCCTCAGACATAATTTTCACACCTATGTTTTATCTCCAGAGAAAAATTATAGAGGAGAGCCTTTAAATTAGCATTTTATAAAGTATTTCTATAAATAATTATTTTAAATTATCATAAATAATTTTATTTCTTAATAAAAACTAATAATTTTAATAAAAATATTATTTTAGAGAATATTAATGATTAATAATATTATTATATACTATTATTAATTATAAATATAGTAATATAGGGTAAGATTTATTTAACTTACGAATATGTTTATCTATGCATAGGGGAGAGATGCTTGTCTGAAGATAAAGGAAGTAAAATAGATCAAAATAAAATCAATGAACTCTACCATATTAATTGGGATTCTACATCGGATCCAAATTATGTTAAAAAAGAGCTAGTTAACGCATTTAGAGCTAAAGCAAAAAGGGTTATAATCCATGTATACAATTCCCCTGATTATTCTTATATGGAAAAGCTAAGAAATTTTTTAGGAGAATTCCTATCTCAAACTATCATAATAGTAAGAGAAAATAAAGATAACAGTATGAGGTGATATAATGACATATGATGTAATTTTGACAACGGATAGAACCATGATGAGTGACCATCATAAACATGAATTTTTAGGTTTTATGACAACAGGTCCTTCTATAGGCTTACCAGAAAGTATTTGGAAATGGATAGCAGCTCCAAAACCTAAAGTTGATAAGTTAGGTAGACCTGCTGTTGCACCATATGGTATAAGAAAAATAGAAGCTGCTTTAGTAGATGCCGGAATAAATGCTTCGGTTATTGACCCAGATTATATAGATAAACACCTAGATACAGTCAAAGTTATAATGATTGGGCATCATGACTATTTCGCATATGGCCCACCAAGTAGCGAATGGTGGAGCATAACTGGAAAAGAACCTATCAATAGAGTATCTTTTAGAAATTTTATGGAAAGTCCTGCAATGAGAAAAGCTAAAGAAAAGGGAGTAAAAATAATTGTAGGAGGACCTGCAGCTTGGCAATGGTTATGGTCTCTCGATGAATGGAAAAAATGGGGAGTTGATACTGTTGTAGATGGAGAAGCAGAAAAAGTTTCTGTAGAACTAGTTAAAAAAGCTTTAAATAATGAGGAACTTCCAGATTATGTATTTATAGGTCCTCCAGATGTGCCATCTTTAAATGAAATACCTAAAATTAAACATGCAAGCGTGAATGGCTTAGTTGAAATAATGAGAGGTTGTCCTAGAGGATGTAAATTCTGTAGCGTTACTTTGAGAGCGTGGAGATCGATACCTCCTGAAAGAGTTATAGAAGAAGTAAAGCTAAATCTCAATGAGGGAGTTGATCAAATATTATTGCATAGCGAAGATAACTTATTATATTATGCGGATGGAATTAGACCAAGACCAGAAAAATTATTAAAACTACATACAATGGTTAGAGAAATATCTGATTTACCAATAGCATGGTCTCACGTAAGCCTAGCAGCAGTTAAATATGCAGAAGATACATATAAATTGATATCGAAGCTAACTGATATTATGTATAGCGGTAATCAAGATTTTCTAGGTGTTGAAATTGGCTTAGAAACAGGAAGCGTTAAACTTGCAAAGAAAATAATGCCAGCTAAATCTGCACCCTATAGCGCTGATAAATGGCCAGATGTAGTTGAATCAGCATTTTCAATCCTTATGGATCACAATATAATTCCTGCAGTTACATTAATTGTTGGTTTGCCTGAAGAAGAGCCAGATGATGTCATGGCTACAACAGAGCTTATAGAAAGACTGAGACCATATAGGAGTTTAATAGTACCAATGTTCTTTGTTCCTATGGGAGTACTAAAAGAAAAAGACTGGTTCAAAAAGAATTTCTTGAAAAGAGAGCATATAGATTTATTAAAAGCAACCCTAGATCATAGTACTTATTGGGCAAAGGATATAGTTAGCAGATTTTATATAAAAGGATTTAAATACGGTCCTGTCAGATTTTTGCTAAATTACATTGTTGATTACATAAGAAAAAGAGCTATGCTAGCTGCTGAAATGGTAGAAAAAAGTTGGGAAGAAAACAAATTCAAAAACGATGTGCAACAAATTCCCGTTAAAGCTAAGATATGATTTTTTATCTTAAACCTTAACCTTTTATTTTAAAATTATTTATCCATACATGGGATTAAGTTTGAATAAAAGAGATGTGTTAAAAATATTATCAGTCATAGTATTAATGCTACTTGTATTTACAATAATCTTAGAAAATCCAATAAAGATTTTATTGATAATATATGAAGGGAACATATTACTATTATTTACATTTTTATTACTAATGCTTTCTGAAGTTATTAAATCCTTTAGGCTTTATTATACATGCAGGTTTGCAAAAAATTGTAAACTAAGGTTATTTGATTCTATAAAAATTCAATTAAGCAGTTTTTTCTATGGTACAATTACACCTGGAAATATTGGTGGTGTACCAAGTATGGCTAGTTTATTGAATAAATATAACCAAACTCCTCTTGGTGAGGCATTTGGAATTTCATCATCTCAAGCCTTCTTTGATGGAATTATACCATCCTTGGCTTCATTTTTATTTTCTTTGTTTTATTTGCCAGAATCATTAGGAATTACACTATTTTCATTATTTACAATTATATTTTGGAGCTTAGTCTTTAATATTAATATTAAAAGTTTCTCTATAAAGATTCTTGATAAAATTTCTATTAGAAATTTAAAAGAAAGAATAATTAAAGAAATTGATACCTTCCAGGAATCTTTAAATTTTGTAAAGAATAAAAAGCTTTTATTTGGCTCCTTAATCATTTCTATAATATCTTATCTTATCCAAACCTTTTCAATAATGATTTTATTAAATAAAAATATTTCAATATTTAAATTATTTATTGCTTTAATGTTCAATTATGCAATGGCAATATTCCCTACGCCTGCTGGTGAAGGAGGAGCAGAATATGGTCTAGCTGTATTATTGCCAATTAACATAGTAGTAATGTGGAGATTATCGTATATACTTTCTGGACTTGTTTCCGGTTTGTCTCTTATTTAACAAATAATATTAAAAATAAAACTTTCATATCTATATAATATTTTTAACTTTAATAACTTTAAATGAGCAGAGGTGAAAAAAGATTTCAATAGAGGAAAAAAGAGTAGTAATAACCCCGCCGACACATCCAATGTTTGTATCATTTTATTTACTGGCTGGTATAATTATAGCATTGATAGCATTCAGATTTCCTGTTTATATTGCCCAATCATCGTATTTGAGTTATGCATTTCCATTAGGAATATTATCTGCAGTATTGATAGTATTAAGTCCTGCTTTAAGCTTCGTTAACTTAATTGTAAAAAGAATTAGAACTGGTATCTTAGAAAATATTGTTGAAGTTCAATATGTAGACTTCTTTGGTATTCCAATACCAGTTCCTAAAATGACTTTCAAAGAAGCTACCATGTCAATAGCTATTAATATAGGTGGAGCCGTTGTTCCATTAGCAGTCTCCATTACCTTGTTTGCACTAATGGCATATTCCCCTTATTCTCATATATTTTATACTGCCACCATAGTATCTCTTATTATTAACACAGCTGTAACATACTTTCTAGCAAAACCAATTAGAGGAGTAGGAATAGCAGTTCCAGCCTTCATACCACCTATAATATCAGCAATACCTGCAATCTTAATAGCAGGCATTAGTCCTGCTGCAGCATCAGCAGCATATATAAGTGGTTCTATTGGAAGCTTATTAGGTGCAGATATATTGCATTTAGCTAAAGAGCCAGAAAAAATATTTGCACCTTTAGTTAGCATTGGTGGTGCTGGAATTTTCGATGGGGTATTCATAACAGGTCTAATAGCATTTATTATAGCATTTTAATTAAATGATTAGAAATTTATATTAATTTCAAAAATAGAATACTTGGGACTATATTCTAGAACCCTTCTTGGTTGATTTATTTCATATTTTTTATCACAACTTTCCTTTAATTTGTCCTTTATATCATTTAATTTTAAATTTTTATTTTCTAAAATAGTATAAAGGTGAATATTAGCCTTTTCGTTTGCTAAATTGCATGCCACATTTAAAAAATTAATAGAACCTGTAGGATGATTCATTATAATTCTATCAAATTTATTTTTAATAATATCTTGCAAAAATAACGCATTCGCCCTCATAAAAACTGCATCACCTTTAAAAATTTTTTTATTAATCATATAGTTTAAAGATGCAAGAGAAATCGCGTAGGGATTTAAATCAACTCCCAAAACGTTTACCTTATTCCTTTTAATTATGTTTAATGTAAAGCCCCCTACTCCACTAAACATGTCTAATACTGTCTCGTTTTCTTTTACTAAGCTTGCAATTCTATTATGTTCTCCACCCAATTTCGGATTAAAGTATGTTTTTTCTATATCAACATAAAATATGAGACCATTTTCCTTATGTCTCGTTATAGTTCTCTTTTCTCCATAAAGTAATATTAATTTAGGAACTCTATATTCACCTTCTGTATCAATTTTAGCATATACACTTTTTATTTTAGGATTTATTTTAACTATTTCCTTAGCAGCCCTTTCTAGTAATTCTATATCTTTTTTATAATTTATTATTGCAATATCACCAATAATGGTATAGCTAGATATACCTTTTATTATTCTGTTTAATTTTTTTGTTTTGAACTTATATTCTTCAAATGTATCATTGCAAAAATCTATGTCTGCTACTCCTTTAATAATGGCTAATGACTTCTCTACATCAATAACAGGTATTAACAATTTATTATCCTGAATTTTAGGCTTTAGCTCGTTGTTCAGGATTTTTGCTTCTTTCAATATTTTAATAACGTCCTCTCCATATTGTTTGCTAATTTTTATACAAGGGCTGTTCAAGCTATTATAACCCCTTTCTTTTGAAACCCAATTTTTATAGCTAAAACAAAAATTAAAACAATACGTAATTTTCATTATTTTTGTTTCTATTTAGTTAATCTTTGCTTTTAGCATGTATTTACTCTCATTATAAGATTTTTAAATTTTTTAAATATTAAAATCTTAAAATTCCATAGGGCAACCTTTTAAGGCTTAATAAATCCATTACATTTATGCAGGCCAGGATAGCGGCTCACGGGCCTTAATAGGCCTGAGGAAACACCGCCCTCCCAGTGGCAGCTAGGCCTCAGGCTGAGGTGATACCTCAGGCAACGGCACAGAAACGACACGGCCTCCATTGTATGATTATGATACAGAAAGATCTATCCAGCAATGGATAGATAGTAATCTGTTGAAGACAATGGAGGATGCGTTGAAACGGCCGACCCTAGCGGAGCAAGGGTGAGGGCGATGAGGAGCCACGCGAGCTCTCTAATTTCCGCAGAGTCGAATGCCGCAATACAGAAGGCGGGTTATTATCCTGGCCTGCATCATTGCTAATAAATAAAAATTTATCGAAACTAAAAAGATTACTATTTCCTTAACTCTTTTATTCCTTTATATTTGATTTTTACTATTTTGATCCCTAGTTTTAAAGCCAATTTTTGTATAGAGTAATCATCCGTAACTAGGTAGACTTCTTTACAAAATTCTTTTAATTGTATAGATAATGCTAATACATCTATATCTGTATTGCTCAATTTTTTATATACATTATTCTTTGTTGCCTCATCTTTTACTTTATTAATAAATGTCTTTTCTGGTTCGATGATGATAAGTTTATTTGCACTTGAAACCATATTAACGCTATTCTTTGATTGTTCATCCTTTACTTCATTTATAACAGAAGGTGTTGTAATACATCTATCTAAACTGCTTAATATAAACCCTGAAAAAATAGCTCCTGCATCTAAGACTAGACACTTTTCACCAATAGGATAATAATCTTGAGAAAAGCCTTTCATAATAATTTTCCCACCATCTAAACCTTGCAATCTTTACTGGCTTATCACATAATTCAATTCTAAGAGATGATCTCGATTTACTATAAACTTTCTCTTGACCATCAATGTTTAAATAATATTCTCCGCTATCCTCTTTTACATTAATATCTAAAATTCCATTAATAGGAAATACTACCGGCCTTATATGTAATTGGACTGGATTAAGAGGTGTTAATATAATTAAATTTAACCTTGGATCTACTATTGGTCCCCCTGCACTTAAACTATAAGCTGTTGAACCAACAGTAGTTGATATCACTATACCATCTCCATCAACACCATAAACCCTATCTTTATTATAAAATATCTCTAGTTTAACTAAAGAACCATCTGCAGTAAAAATTACTATATCGTTCATAGCACAGCTTTTGCGCTCTCCATTAAAAATTGATTGTAATCTTGGATACTCTATTAATGTATATTTATTATTAATAAAATCATACACCCTATTTTCAATTTCATATTCTTCAACATCAAGTAAAAAACCCCTTTTGCCTGCTCTAATGGCCATAATTATTGAGTTACCTGTTTTTTCCCTCATTACTGTTCTAAGTAAAGTTCCATCTCCTCCTATAACTATAATTTTTTCAGGAGGATTATTATCAATATTAAATTCTCCAACATCTTTTATAATATTATTATAATTTTCTTTACTTTCTTTTTCAACTAATACTTCTTTTTTATTTTTTTTAAGAATATTTATAACCCTTAAAGCTATGTCTATAGCATTATTACTATTAGGCTTAACTACAATGCCATACTTTTCTTGTTGCAATTTGGAGCACCATCACATAATACAGTAATTGCCAATCTTTAAAATCTCTATTACAAAAACTTCCTTAGCTAAAGAGTAAAGGTATCATTTGTTCTGACTTCCTCCCCGCCCTAAAGGGCGAGGCTTTCTGCCCACAGTTTATGGTAAATAATAGCAATTCTTCACATAATGTTAATAAGACTATAAAATGAATAAAATTTTAAATTTGCCATTAAAACAACTCATTGTATTACATGTACTTTACTTTTAATTCTTCAATAACTTCCCCCCTTAGATCAAAGTATGTTGCTTTATTTATTCTTACTAAAGCCATCTTTCCAATCAATTCATCTCCTCCTTTAATAGCTACTGGAAAATAATTGTTAAGCCTACCTACAACATAATTTTCTCTGAAACCATGAGTTGTTATTAATACCTCATATGTTTTTCCAATATAATTTTTATAGATTTCTTCTTCTATCTCTTTTATTACTTTATTTAACATAAGACTCCTCTTCTTTTTTATTACTTCTGGAACTTGTTCCATAGATGCTGCCTTCGTTCTAGGCCTAATGCTATATTGTGCTAAATATACTCTTTCAAACCTTAATTCTTTAACCAGTTTTACTGTGTTCTGAAAAGCTTCCTCATTCTCCCCTGGATGACCTACTATTATATCCGTTGCAAACAAGGAATTAGGATATTTTGACTTTATTTTATTATGCAAATATTTATATTCCTCTATTGAATAGTTTCTATTCATAATTTTAAGCATATTATTATCTCCTGATTGAACGGGAATATGGAAAAACTTAAAGATTCTTTCATCTTTATATAATTCTAATAAGTTATCAATAATTTCAATAGACTTATCTGGTGTCATCATACCAATTCTTATTCTATATTCACCCTTTATTTTATCTAATATAATATTAATTAATTCATCTAATCTAAACTTTGGGTTAAAGTCAAGTCCATAGGCAGCTATATCTTGGCCAGTTAGCCTAATCTCCTTTACTCCTTTCTCAACAAGCTTTTTAATTGTATCCAATATTACTCTTGGCTTATAAGACTTCAAAGTCTGCCTTGCTAATTTTGTTATACAAAAGCTACAATTATCAACACATCCTTCTTCTATCATTATTGTCGCAACACTATCTTCAATTGGTGGGGTCGGCATGAAATCTGTATCTCTATTTCCTTCTATTAGTACGACTTTATTTTCAGATTTTACAACATCCAATATTTTCGTAGAATTTTGAGGTGATACTAAACTTGCATTTGGTACAACTCTGCTAATAAAAGATGGTCTTGCTTTAGCTAAGCATCCAGATACTATTAATCTTGCATTTCCATAATAATTCTTTATTTCGTTTAATCTTTTCATTATCTTAGCTTCAGTATCTAATCTAACTGCACATGTATTAACTATAATGATATCAGCATCGTTTGGATATTCTGTTTTTACATAGCCATTTTGGGATAATATGGAATCCATAGTAGAACTGTCAAATTCTGATAAAGCGCAGCCAAAGGTCTCTATGTAATATTTTTTCAATATTTCACCCTCTATATATAACTTACTAGCCTTCAATCAATCCTCCATTTTTCCATGTTACTACGCCTTCAATCACTTCAATTATTTACCAAGCTAATGCTCTAAATTGATTTGTTCAGCTATTAGCTGAACTACAGTCTTCTTAAAATTTTTGTTTATATTGTTATTTATATCCGTTGCTCTATATATGAGAAAATCTTACAAATGCAAAATAAATATAAGCCTTAATAATTCGTTAAATAATTTTATATCATTTTTTATTAAAGAACTTAGGTAATTTAACCCCAGTCTGGCCTTTATAACTACCATCATAGGGTTTTTCGGAAGGAGTTTCCATTTTAACAAGAATTAAATGGAGAAATCTATCACCAGAATATAGCTTAACTGGAAATTCGCTTCCTATAACTTCTATTGTTAACTGGCCTTCAAAACCTGCATCAGTTACAGTGCTAGGTATATAGATACCCGTTCTAGCCCATGTACTCCTTAAATTGACTAATCCTGCTAAATATGATGGCAATTTAACGTATTCTAATGTATGAAGTAAGTAATGTCTATGAGGTTCTATTATAAAACTATTTGATGAATTGCATTCATAAAACTCCTTGGGATCCTTGGGATTATTTGGATCTAAAACGGTATCTGTTTTTTTAAATGCGCAATACTCATTACCAAGTTTTAAGTCAAGCCCGTTTTCCCTTACAGTATCATCACTCAAAGGATTAATTATAAGCTCACCAGATTTTAAAAGAATTTTTATGTCTCTATCACTTAATATCATTGTTTACACCAATACAAAATAACTAATTATAGTTTAAAACTAATCCAGCTTATATCTATCTCATAATAATTATGAAGAGGCTTTGACTAATCCCACATATAATGGATTAGGATTCAATGGTCTACTTGTAAACTCTGGATGTGGCTGTGTCCCTACAAAGAATTTGTGATCTCTCTTTGATAACTCTATGAACTCTACTAAGCCTTTATCACTCCAACCGCTTACCTTTATTCCAGCATCAATTAGTTTATCTAAATATTGTAAATTAACTTCATATCTATGTCTATGTCTTTCATAAACTATTTCCCTTCCATAAAGATCATATACTGTAGTATTTTTAACAACATTTATTTTAGATACTCCAAGCCTCATGGTGCCCCCCATATTATCAATAATCCTCTGTTCAGGTAACAAGTCAATAACTGGATATGGGGTATTCGGATTAATTTCTGTCGAATTAGCATCTTTCAAGCCCAAAACATCTCTGGCATATTCAACTACTGATAATTGCATACCAAAACATACGCCGAGAGTTGGTATATTATTTTCTCTTAGATATTTTATGGCCTTAATTTTTCCTTCAGTCCCACGAGCCCCAAAGCCCGGTAATACTACAGCACCCTTAACATTTTGTAGCACTTCTTCAACTTTTATATGTCCATTTTCAATATCTGTTGCCTCAACCCAAACAAGCTTAGGAATAACGTTAAGAGAAACACCTGCACTTTTTAATGCTTCTGTAATACTAATATAGCTGTCTTTTAGTTTTGTATATTTTCCTATCATAGCTATAGGAACTTCTTTATTAATAGATTTAATTTTTTCAACAAAATTTTCCCAAGAAGCTAAATCGGGTTCTCTATCATTAATATTTAGCTTTTTAGTTAAGAATTTTCCATAACCTTGATTTTCTAGTATCAAAGGTACTTCATATGGTGTTATTGTATCATGATCACTAAAAACAGCTTCTCTTGGCAAATTAGAAAATAATGCTATCTTATATCTTGATTCATCTTCCAAGGGTCTAGAACTCCTTACAATAACAGCTGTTGGCTGTATGCCTATTCTTCTTAGTTCTTGCACACTATGTTGAACAGGTTTGGTCTTTTGTTCTCCAGTTGCTGATAATATAGGAGACATTGCAACATGCATAAACAACACATTATCAGATCCTAAATCTATCCACATTTGTCTAGCAGCTTCTAAAAATGGAAGCCCTTCAATATCTCCAACAGTCCCTCCTATTTCTATTATCATTACATCTACTCCTGTTTCTTTGGCTAACGTTATTATTCTGTTCTTTATTTCGTCTGTAACATGAGGTATAATTTGAACTGTTTTACCTAAATATTCTCCTTTTCTTTCTTTGGTAATAACATTAAAGTAAATTTGACCAGTAGTTATATTATGCTTTTTACTTAAATTTATTCCTAAAAATCTTTCATAATGACCTAAATCTAAATCTGTTTCTCCTCCATCTTCTGTTACATAAACCTCTCCATGAGCATATGGATTCATCGTTCCTGCATCAACGTTTAGATATGGATCAATTTTGATTATACCTACATTATACCCTCTTGATTTTAGCAATAAACCGGTGCTAGCAGATACGATGCCTTTCCCTATTCCTGACATCACTCCTCCTGTAACGAAGATGTATTTTTCATTCATCATTAATGCCTTTTATTATACTATACGGCTAACCTTTTAAATATTATAAGCGCATTAAATTGTGGGAGACTGAGTTGAGCATATTAATATATGCATTAATTTCAATAATACTTATTGAGTTAATAGTAATACTTTATTTATACATATCTAATTGGAGAAAATCTGTAAAGATAGATAGCATAAAAAGTAATATTGAAAACTTAGCAAATGAAAAGGCAAAAGTTATTGCTATGGAGTCTATAGAAAAAGCTAGAAAAGAAGCTGTACAACAAAGTAAAGCTGTTATAACAGGCAAAGTATATGAACAATTTGCTCCTTATTTACCTAATTTTAAGCATAATCCAAAAGAAGCTAGATTTATAGGATCGCCTATAGATTATATTGTTTTTGATGGAATAGAAAATAATGATGTTAAAGCAATTTATTTCGTTGAAATTAAAAGTGGAAAATCAAATTTAACGAATAGGGAAGAATCTATAAAAAAAGCTGTTGAAAAAAAGGCTGTTTATTTTGAAACAATTTATATAGATGATAAAAATAATAGCTAAGAATTGAAAATATATTCATATAAAATACATTTAGATAAAATTTCATATATCCAAATATATAAGAATAAATAATTGATAGATAAAGGGGGCATTAATGGAAATATATGATATGCATTGTCACCTAAATGAATTCGATGATAAAGAAATAGAAGAAATAATAAAAAATGATATCAAAATAGTAGCTGTGTCAGAGGACGTTAAAAGTTTAAAAAGGATATTAGAATTAAGTAAAAGTTTTACAGGAAAAATAATTCCATGCGGAGGATTTCATCCATGGATGATTAAAAATGGGAATTTAGATGATCATAAAGAAATACTAAATATAATTGAAAAAGAAGGGTTAAATTGCATTGGAGAGGTTGGCATAGATAAGAGATTTCTTGATGAGTCTACATATAAATTACAAGAAGAAATATTCATTTCATATGTAAAATTGGCAAAAGAATTAAATTCATTTCTTAATATACATTCACCAAGTGCATGGAATGAAGTTTTTGTCGTATTAGAAAAAGAAGGAATTGAAAAGGCAATGTTTCATTGGTATACAGGACCAACTAGTTTAATTAATGAAATAACGAATAAAGGATATATAATATCATTAAATGTTGCATTAATGATTCAAAAAAAGCATCAAAACATTATAAAAGAAACACCTTTAGCTAATGCAGTAGTCGAAAGCGATGGACCATATAATTATCACGGTGTAAGACTTACACCTTTAATGATATTTGAATTTATAGATTTTATTTCAAAATTAATTAATGTAAATAAGAAGGAATTGAACGAAATATTTAATAGAAATTCAATAAATCTTTTGAAAAAATAATTAATAATTATTTAAAATAATTTCTGCATTGTCACATAAGAAGGCCTTTTTAGGAACTAATGAGTATTCAAACTCACTTATTTTTTTTCTATATGCTTCCAAACATATGCCCTTCTTAAAAAGAGGGGCATTTATAACAAAAGTTTCTGCCTCTCCTCCTTCAAATGCTATATGAAAACCGTATAATTTTGAGAGATCAACTAATTTTTTTAAAACATTTTTATCTACCTTTATACCTAAAAAATCAATTGGTATTCCATAAGTAGTTATTTGAGTAATAATAAAAGAAATATTGTAATCTATAAGTTCATACATATATTTAATTGGATCTTTACCCCATTGGGGGTCAAACAAATTAACGTTAAGCTTTCTTGCTAGATACTCAAACCTCTTTAACTGATACTGACTTGCAATACCACCTATAACTAATGTATCAAAATCATTTATTTTCTTTATTTTATATAATTCATTATACAATTCTTCAACTTCTTTTTCTTTCTCCCCACTAATGTTTAGCAAATAATGGATTTCTTTTAAACCCATAGATTCCGTTTGTAAATTTGTCAATTCAACAAAAGGAAAATGAAACATATAGCTGTCATTTCTTTTTGGTTTAATACTTGCGATACATGATATTTCATATCCAAAGTCTACTGCTTTATGCAAAGCATATGTACTGTCTTTACCTCCAGATAATAGGGAACAAGCCTTTTTTGGCATAGATTTGACCTCTTTAAACCCAAAAAAGAGTTCTTATTATGTTATGGATAAATTCTTTCTCTAAACCTCGGGAATGGTATTGAATCTCTTATATGATCTAAACCTGCTATCCAAGTAACTAATCTGTCTACACCTAAACCATAACCACTGTGAGGAACTGAACCATATTTTCTCAAGTCCAAATACCATTGATAATCATTAGGATTAAGACCTTCTTCTATAATCCTTTTGTAAAGTTTTTCATAGCTATCTTCTCTTTGACTTCCTCCAACAACTTCTCCATAACCTTCAGGTGCTTCCAAATCAAATCCATAAACAAGTTCAGGCCTAGAATCATCAATTTTCATATAAAAGCTCTTTAAATGCTTAGGAAACATAGTTAAGAAAAATGGTGTATCGTAATACTCAGTTAACACCTTTTCTTCATCGGCTCCTATATCATCGCCCCATTTCAAATTAATACCTTTCCTTTTAAGCTTCTCAATTGCCTCATCATAAGTAATCTCAGGAAAACTTGTTTTTAATGAATTTTCTAATATGCCTACATTTCTCTTAACAATTTCTAATTCTTCTAGTCTTTCATCTAAAACTTTTTTAATTGCACTTTTAACCAATCCTTCCACATGCTTCATCATATCTTTCATATCCATCCAGGCAGCTTCTCCTTCTAAATGATAGTATTCATAAAGATGCCTTCTTGTCCTACTTTTTTCAGCCCTAAAACTTGGCGTTATTGCCCAAACCCTTTCTAGACTAAATATCATAACTTCTAGATAAAATTGAGCACTTTGACTTAGATATGCTTTTTTACCAAAAAAGTTGACCTCAAATAAAGTTGCTCCACCTTCTACAGCGCTTTGTGTTAAAATCGGAGGATTTACTTCCCACCAATTGTTTCTCTTAAAATATTCTCTCATCCCTTCAAGAATTGATTGCCTTATTTTCATAATAGCTGTTAATTTTCTTGATCTAAGCCATAAATGTCTTATATCTAAAAGATAATCAATGCTTTCTCCTCCTTTTATTGGAAAATCGTCTGAAAAGCCTATTACCGATAAGTTTTCTATTTGAAGTTCTTTTCCACCTGGAGCCCTTTCATCATCCTTAATAATACCTTCTACTATAATCGAAGATTCTATATTTACCTTTTCCGCAAGAGACACAATTTTTTCTGAAGAATTTTTCCTTGGCAAAACTGTTTGCAATATACCATCTGAATCCCTAATTACAATAAATATGTTATCTGCAAGATCCCTTTTTCTATAAACCCATCCTCTAACTTTAGCCTTTTCTCCTTCATTTAATTTCATTATTTCCTTTGTACTTTTAAATTCACTATTTTGCTCACTCATGTTTCTGTCCCTATTTTTAATATAAATTTTAGGTTTATATTTTGTGGTTATCTTTAACAAAAAGGAAATATTAAGGGAAATAAAATAAAATGATAAACCTCTAATAATGTTTATAATCTAACTTCCTCGGACCTAAAGAGAAAACTGTTTTCCGTAATTGCAGAAGATTGATTAATTTCTAAAATGGAATTGTAAAAATCTTTATAAACTTGAACTCATAAAATGGAATTGTAAAGGACCCTGAGCCGGGCGTGATCGCCGAGATCGAATGGGCCCGTAGTCTAGGTGGTTAGGACGCCGCCCTTACACGGCGGAGGTCGCCGGTTCGAGCCCGGCCGGGCCCACTATTTTATCTATAATCAGAAAGATCTTTTCCATATTTATATAAGGAAAATAAAAACCTTGTTAAGAATTATAATAATATCATGAACTTACTGGAGCTACATATATAATAAATTCTTCTGGCCCAGAAACGCTAAACTCTATCTTTAGTGGGTAATCGCTTGTAAATTCCAAACTCACACTTTCAGCTATTGTAGTTATAGGCTCTAGGGTTGATTTGAGAGAACTTAAGCTATATGATGAGCTAGATTCTTCATCTATATTTAACTCCTGTAGAGGCGAATCCTTCTTCATAATCCACTGATAAAACTTCTCTTCTCCACTAGCTTCCGCTATAATTTGGTCCTCTTTACCTGTAATTTTAATTATATCCCCAACCAGTTTTGCATCTTTTATCAATGTGTCTATATCTCCTGCAGAAAGTATAAAACGAACTGTTGGATTCATTTTAATTTCTTTAATTTCATTTCCTTCTGATTCTCCACTAGAAATTTCAAATGATCTTTCAACACCTGTTTTTTCATCAATCAAAGATACTTTCATATAACTGTTTCCAGTTGTATATTCTAAAATTATTTTATCATTTCGTGTAGATCTCCTAAGAACCTTGCTTAATTCTCCTATATTCACTGTTAAACTAATATCGGAGTCAACAGAAAGTTCTTCAAACCCAGTTGATGATACCTTAAATATTCCCAAAATCGTTTTATCTGGACTGAAAACCCATGAACTTAATCCATCAGTACTAAAATGAAATGTGCCTTCATCATTTACTCTTGCTAATGCTTGGACAATTTTTTTAAATTTGCTACCTGATGGATATACTGCTTTAAGTGATGCCAACTTAATTCCCCAGTATAATAATAGTTTATACCAAATATAAGGATTCTTATTCTTTTATCCTTACTTTTCATATCTTAATTAAAAAAATTAAAATTCACTCAATCCAATCATTAGTTTGTATCTTTTCTGGAATGTATTGGAACGCTAGGAATTTTAATCCTTTGCTTGCCATAGCTTCTATTTCAAGCTTTGCCTTCTTATCCATAAACATATCAATTTCTCTTTTCCATAGCTTAGAATGGAACCATGAATATCTCATTAATTCCTTTGCTCTTTTTATGTCAACATCTTTTGCTTTTATTATAAAGTTTCTTCTCTCTTCTTCGCTTAAATAGGCCTTCTTAGTGCCATAACCAAATATATCACTCATTGATACTCCCAAAAATTTAGCCTTAGGAGTTGCTAATCTTTCACTCTCATAACTTAGCTGTATACTTCCTACTTTAAAAACGCTATATATGTACCATCCATATGGATCTGAATCGGTTAATATATAAACAGGTAACTTTAACTCATCATGAAGTCTCCTAACAAATCTTCTAGTTGCTCTATCAGGTTGACCTGCACCTGTAACTAATAGCGCCTTATATTTTTGCCAAAAACCTGCTCTATGTAATTGCTGAAATACTGCATCTTTCTCCACGACCAAAACCATTTCTGCATCATAATCAAGAAATTCTATTAAATCAGGGGTAGATTCTATTGCATAAGCTCCATGACCTAATTTAGACAAATCTATAACATCATTACCGCTCCTAATTCTCATGTTTCCAACTACTTTACCTTTTTCTTTGCTTAAAATTAACATGTCCTCTCTAAGTAATCCTAGCATAACCTCAACGTCTCTTATTGAAGCATCACTTTCTGATTGCTCTTCCCATGTATTTTCTTCCTTTAACTTTCCATTTAAATCCTTGTATAATATTGTATGCTTACCTCTATAATACAAATCTCTTATTGTTGGGTATTCATTTTCGACTAATGCTTGATATATAATTGATGCCATAAGTAATGTTTGCATGAATTTTTTAGACTCATTCATATTTAAGAAATTCCTTTCTATTTTCCTTATGCCCAGTTTTAATATACCTTTGTTTGGGTCAAATACGGTGTTAGCTAATGTTCTCATAGGTATCTCTAATTTAGGGGGGTTTTCTTTGCTTATCTCTTCATGTAATTCAGAAAATTTTTTATGAAATATTTCTGCTACCTTTTTTCTTGCGGCAATATCTATTTTATCTATATGGGACATATCTTATCACCTTATTGCTCTAATTTAACATTAGCTATTACAGATCTAACCACCTTCTCAGGATCCTCTTCTTTTCCATCAATTTTAGGAAACTCTATTGATCTAGATACTATTTTAATCAACCTTTCTACCAAATCCTTATCATTATTTTTATTATTCCCCCATTTTTCTGGTGGTATTGATAATACTGATAGACTTCTTGCAATTTCAGGAATGTACTTTGATATTGTTACAATCTTTTCTCTTAAAATGTGCTCGCTATTCCTTTTAGATATATATAACCTTAGACTTCTTGCAATTTCTTGAATAGCATTTCTAATTTCACTCTCTAATTCCGATACCTCGCTTAATGATTCCTTACCTACCCCCTTATATGGAATCTTTGTGCTCGCTACATGAACCAAAACAACTAAAGGCATAGGCTCCTCTATATTATAAATTTTCCAATTTATTGAGCTAACTACTTTGTATGAAACGTCCTCCCTCTCTTCATATAACAATGGTATTTTGTTTGCATATCTTAGCAAAACTGGTTCTTCTGATGGAGGTATATTTCCACCATACGCAATACCTGCCTCTACAATAAATGGATGACCCTCGTATGCCTTAGCTTGTCTAGTTATAGCCTTTACCCATTCTGGGTTAAACAATCTCTTTAAACCTACTTCAATAAGCTCTTCTCCAATAGGGCTTAAATATTCACTCCTTGGAGGTCTGAAACCTTTATAGGTTCTTAATCCAGTAGATAATGTTTGCAAAAGCTTTGAATTCCCCTTTTCTATAAGGCTCTTAGGATTCATGTTTGGGTCTAATCCCATGCTCTCCAGGAATTTTCTTGCTGTAATTTCACCAATTGTTTGAAATTCCTCAGTCATAAATTCTAATAAAGTCTTTGTTTTGGTAAAAGATATCATAGCCTTGAGCTGTTCTATATCAATACCATGAGGATGTGGCTTTGCTTCACTTGGAGGTTTAGGTATTTTCTTTGTAACCCTTGGGAAATAGAATATTTCATTATCAGGAGTTTCAAATATAATTTCTGCATAAGGGGAAATTAATGCTATTCTCTTTATGTACTCTATGATCTTAGGCTTTGCCCTTGTCCAGTCTCCTTCCAAAGTTAAATAAACTTTAGTCCCATGCCAATTATTCTTCTTAATTAATTGACCTTCCTCAATAATAACTGGCTCATTTTTCTTTATATCAATTAATAACTTTCTATAATATATATTTTCACTTGAATCCATTGAAGAAATAATAAAAACAGGTTGACCTGTTGTCATCTGAGAATATAGTATAGCAGCTTTTATACCGAGGCCGTACATACCTCTTGTTTGCCTAATTACATATTTACTGCTATATAATACCTTTCCAAACGCATTAGCTATTTCATTTGGAGGAACACCAATACCATTATCTTCTACAGATACTTCATATTTTGCAGGTTTATCATCTGTCGCTGCCTCTAATTCTCTTAAAGAGATTCTAATTTCGGGCAAAATACTATGCGTATCTGTTGCATCTAAAGAGTTTTCAACAAGTTCTCTTATTGTTTGATATAGTGCCCTTGTTGTATTTGAAAATCCTGCTAATTCTTTATTCTTAGCAAAAAATTCCGCTATACTCATCTCCCTATACTTTTCTTGGGCTTTTATCTTTTCTTCGGCCTCGGCACTCATTTTTTGCACCCTTTTATCTTTTTTACACTTTTACATATATGCACTCTTACTCTTAATACCAGTATAAGGTATATGCTCAAGGTTTTAATAATTTAGTAAAAATCTTATTATAATTTAAAATATTTTTAAAAGAGAAGCTGCTAGTATTGGTAATGTTATTGTAGCATCTCCATAAACAATTGATTTTTTAGCCTTTGGTTTTACTTTTCCCCAAGTTATTGCTTCTTTAGGCATTGCACCACTTAGGCTTCCATCCCATTCTGATGCAGTTGTTAAATAAACTACATAATCAAGTCCATTCTTAAATTGACTCCACCATATTGCATGATGTTTACTAATCCCTCCACCAATAATAAGAGCTGTAGCCTTACTTTCTTCATTAAAAAATATATCAGATAATTTTTTCATGTCTATAAAATAATTTATTTTGAAATTTTTATATCTTTGTGATTCCATAAATAGATCTGTTCCAAAGGCTCCGTCTGGCCATCCAGGAACAAAAATGTCTGCATTAGAATTCTTTGCTGCCCTTAAAATACTATATTCATCTTCTATCATGCCTCCAGCTAGATTTAATAGCTCATGAATTCCCCATTCATCCTTTATTTCTACAGCTTTCTTTACTAATTTCCTAACAAATTCTTCTACCTTCAATCCATAATCTTCCACTTTTATAAAAATATTTCCAAGCCTATGTATATTGTTTTTATACAAACTTTCATCATCAGATTCAAAATATCCTTGATAATAAACCCCGCCATTAGACCTAGCTATATCATGATCTAAAGTTCCACAAGTTGTAATAATTACATTAAATATCCTTTTTTCTATCAATTGAGACAAAATGCCTCTTAATCCAGTTGAAACTAAGTTTCCAGTAAAAGTAAGTATTCTTATATCGGATTCTTTTAAACCTTCTTTTAATATTTGAGATGATTCATATAAATGACCTGCCATGAATCCATATATTTCACCATAAGCTTCTATTAATTTTTCAATTGGCATATTGGGATCAATTCTCACATCCCTAACAGGTTTGACTTCCATGTTTACACCAAATTAATTTTTATAGAGATCTATAATAAAAGCTTATGACTATATAAGAAAAAGTGTCCCACCCCTAAAGTTTTCCTCTTTTATCGTGTAAATATGGTTCTAATCTCAACGAATTCATGACATTTGGAAGAGGGGTAAACGAAAGTTTTCTTAGTATTTAAGCATTTTGATTTTGAAATCCTAATCACTTTTTAAAAAAATAAATATTTTGGTGAGAAACATGAAAAGAAAGGCTTTATCTAATTTAATTGGAACCATTATTTTAATTAGTGCAACCCTTATTGGAGGTGTGCTTGTTTATAACTATTTTCAAAAGAGTATGACTACAATGGAAAACATGGGTCAAAATGTTTTCATAATGGCAAATTCTCAGATAATAAACAGCAATTCTCAGATAATCTACATAAAAATAACTAATAATATGCAAGGCCAAATAAAAATTATTGGAATATATGGTATTTATCAAAATGGTACTCAAGAAAACCTAACGTTAACTTCAAATAACATAAATCCTGATATAATAAATAAATACATCAATTCTGGAGAAACAGTTTCTTTTGTAATATATGCTTCATCTAACATACAATCAATTTTTTTACAATATAATGATACCCAATCAAATGTAATCATGTCTTCACAACCAGTAAATTTAAAGTGATTTTAAAAATGCCTATATTGGAAAAAGTCATCAAAATTATTAAAAATAACTCTAATGAAAAAGAAAACGTAACACAAGAATTTTTTTATGAAAAAGAAAAAAATTTTAGAAAAATACCACCAAAATGGTCTCTAGTAGCACAATATAAAATTGGTCCAAATAACTATTATCTCTATAGAGGAGAAGATAATCTAGTTCATTTATATGTATCAGAACCAGAAATAAATGTTACAACAGAATTGTTAGCAGGCCTTAAAAAAGATATTAAAGAAGAAGAAAAATACATAATAGAAAAGTATAAGAGTGGTTACGGAAAAATATACCCTTTAATTATAGATCCTAACATAGATGAAATATCCTATAGTGGTTTCACAGGCAATATAAGTGCTATACATAAATTAGTGCCATTAAGATGGATCATTGTTGATATAAGGATAAGCAAGGAAGAGGCTGATTCTTTAGCTGTAGAGTTAGCTAGAAAGGCAAATAAAGTAATTAGCATATCAACTCCATATGTTGAGGGTATAACAGATGATGGTAACAGGATTTCTGTTTCATTTTTAAATGAGATATCTCATTTCGGAAGTAATTTTGTTTTAAGAAAATATCCTGAAAAACCATTAACCATGTCTGATTTGTTAATATCAAAAGTATTAACTCCTCCTATAGCAGCATACCTATGGCTGCTAGCAGAAGCCCAAGGATTTTTAATAATATCAGGTAGCATGGGAAGTGGAAAAACAACTTTACTTCAATCAATAGCAAGTCTTTTACCTCCTTATAGCAAAGTAATTACCATAGAAGACACGCCAGAATTAAAACTAATTAATCCAAATTGGGATTCTTTCATAACAAGACCAAAACTTCCTGGGACTGAAATGCAGGAAATAGATCTAGAAGATTTGCTAAAATATGCACTAAGAAGGAGAGCCGATTATGTTATAGTTGGTGAAGTAAGAGGAAAAGAAGCAAAATATCTTGCCCAGGCTGCAACAAGTGGTTATGGGGCTATGACAACAATTCATTCAGATTCTCCAGAAGGAGTTATTACTAGACTTAGCTTAGATCCCATAAAACTTCCTTCACTATTTATCAAATCTATTACTGCTATAATTCAAATAAGAAATCTTCCTTCACTAGGTGGTAAAACTATAAGAAGAGTATACGAAATTTCGGAGGTTGATGATAAAAATCTTATTAACATATATAAACTTGGAAACCAACAAAACGATGTCAATAATATTATCAATAATAGCAAAAAATTAGAAATAGCAATTAATAGACTGGGATTCAATTATAGCGAAATTTATGATGAATTTACATCAAGAATTAAATTCTTGGAAAACAATATGGGGAAAACACCTGAAGAATTATATGTATCATTATCAAGGTTTTATGTTGAAAAGTATGGTGATGTCTTATGATAAATTTAATTAAACCCAAAAATATTGATAATTTAAAGATTGACATAAAATCTGCCATTTTAATAAATAAAGTTAGCTATATCCTTAGGATTGCTTCTTTTCCGCTTTTATCAATATCAGGTTACTTTTTACATATTCATAAAATTATTGATAGCATAATCATATTAGTATTTGCTTTATTGTTTTTCTTTTCTAATTTTTGGATAACTGATTTGTGGCTAAAATTGGTAGATAATGGAATTGAGAATGAATTACCCACCCTTTTAGCATTTCTAATTCCGTATGCAGCAACAACCAAAAACTTAGTTGATCTTTTACTTAACATTCCCAAATCATTAAAATTGTTTTATATTAATAAAGAAATTGAGAGACTAAAACTATTATTAAACTTTACTCAAGATAGTAGAAAAGCACTGTCTCAACTAGGTGAAACTACACCTAATGCTAGATTTAGAAGGCTAATAATTGAACATGTACAAACAGAAACCATGGGTACATCCAAAAATAGGATTACAATGCTTTTGTATAGATATGCAATTCTTGGAATAAGAGATAGATGGAGGAACTATACAATACTTGGAAAAGAGCTTGCAGAGATAGATATAGGAATAATGTTATCTATAGGTATGTTAGCAGTTCTAATGCTGTTGGGTAACTATAATCTATTGTCTATTTTGCTATTACTAGGATTATTTTTAATTCCTATTTCCTCAATAATATTAATTTTGACAAGACCTAAAATTGGAGAACCAGAAGGTAATTTTTTTATTATAACCATTTCAATAATTTCTCCTCTTATTTCTTCTTTTTTAATCCTAAGAGGTTTTCAATATTTATCCATAGTCCCTTTTATTATTAGCATTCCAATATTGGAAATATATAATTATAATAAATCAAAAGAAGCAGATAATGCGCTATCATATCTAAGAATCGCTTCAGAAAAAGCCAAACTAGGAAAAAGATTTGATATAGAATTAAACAAATCAAAAATATTAGCAAAAAACATAATTCAAGGTATATTAGAATCTGAAAAAATAGCAGGCAAAGTTGGAGCAAGCAATGCCATAGAGGGTTTGAGATTAATAATAGAGGAATCCAGAAGGCTATCAAACTTAATTAAAGCTCAATCTTTATTTATGATATCAATTGCCCTCTTTTCTCCTTTAATCTCAATTATGGCTATTAATATAATTTCTAATACTTTTTTAACAGCGTCTCAATTTCTACCAATTAATTATGATATGGTAAATACATCACGAATTATTATAGCATCTTTATCTCCATTATCTACTTTACCCATATCTATACTTTATAGAGGTAAAAATCCAACCTTAATTCCAAATCTATTATCAACGTTAATAACATTATTTGTCATTAGATAATGAGTTAAGCATGTATATCCTTGATTCGTAATATGTAATTTCACCGTTTTTATCAACTATCGCTATAATAGGAATATGAGAATCTGCAACAGCAAGCTCGCTCCAATTGGCAATTTTATTAGTTGTTATAGGACTTCCTTCGCTTAACACAAAAACCTCTATTTTCTTTAGCTTATGTGTTTCTGAAATAAGAGTATTATCTCTTGGTCCAATCCAAACTCTTCTTCCTCTTTTTCTCAAATCATAATAAACCAAAAATATATGTAATGGTATTTTATAGCGATCAATCAATTCCAATGCTTTCCCCCACCCAACTTCATTATCAATCATAGCTTTTTCTATTGCTATTAAATAAATTCCTTCAAGTAGGTTCACGCTATTATTAACTATTAAATCATTTTTTATGAGTTGCTCACAAAATTCATTATCATAGCAATTTTTTACCATTAGTTTCTCTTCTTCAATATTTAATTCAAGATATGTATCCTTAGCGTTCTTCATCTTTATCACCAAAGATCCCATTTACAAAGGGGGCCATTTTATTTATCCTCAGCTCTTTTATAATGCCTAAAATATAAATAATCTACTAATTCTATTAATGCAGCAACTCCTGCTCCAGCTACGCTATAAAGCAAGAATCCACTTCCGATGAATATATTTATTATGTCTGATGCAGTTATCAAATTCAAACTTAAACCATAAGTTTCCAAAGATAAACCAAGTTGGCTAAACGCAAAGGCTAAAGATACTATAACTGCTATTGATGCTATTTCTTTAAATATATATAAATTGCTTTTAGTAACTTTATAGAATATTCTTGCAACAACAATATAAAGAGTAAAACCAGCCAACAAAATTGGTAACGAGTTTGCTGATACACTTCCTATTAATATTATTAAATTTTTAGGTCTTGTTACAAAAGAATAGTATCCTGCTACAATACTAGCCAATATTGTAACAGCTAATATACCCAATCCAGCAATTTGAAAATGGCTTGTTTCTCTTAAATAATTAGCCAAGGACCTCATTGCATTATAAGATTTGTTTTCAATATTAAATCCTTTTAATATTAAAAAAATCCCAGCTATAGCAAGTATAACCTTTAATGCTAATATAATATATCCAAATATTGATAATATTCCGAACAATGCAATAAGTACTCCAGGTATACCTAAAAAATACTTAGAATACCTTGGATCATTAATTGCCTTCCTTATATATCTAGCTAGCAAAAAATAACTACCCTCAACTCCTAGATGTTGTTCAACTATAACTCTTTTTAAACCAGCTATCGGAGCTAATTCTCTTAAAACTTCTGCGATTAATAGTTCATCTGTACCATCACTAACAAGATATAATTCAACGTTATTACCAATCTTATCTATTAATTGTTTAACTCTATCTTTGACAAACATCTGAGCTAACAAAGTATTTGTTGGATGACCTCCAACAATAGCTATATCAGGTTCTTTAGATGAATTTTTCATACTTTCGTATAGATTTAATCCAGCAAATATAGCGTTAGTATCTGCATCTTCTGGCCTTTTTTCGGCAAATTCCAACGCTGCTTTCATGACGTCTTCTTTTCCATAGACTAGAGATTTGCCTGTAACACTGCCTATATCATCATCTATGTCAATAATCAATATTAATGGTTTTTTTGTGTTTTCACTCACAACTCTTTGCCCAGTTATTTATATTGAGGTGAAATAATAATATTTTTCTTTCTATCTCATTATAATCATATAAGTAATTTAAGGAAGCGATATTTTCTTGCTATTCTCAAAACTCTGTTTTATATCATTTTATAATTTTTTATAATCCCAAGTATTTTCATAATTTAATAATTATAATTTGAGAATCCTTTTTACAATAGGATAAAATAACATAAAAATGAAATAGTCTACTTTTTAAAAATTTATGATTATCAATAAGATAATCTAAATAAAATATAGGATTATTAAAATTAATAAAATTTTATCATGTTTCTTTTATTTAACACGAGTTTATTATCTCTGGAAATTAACTTAGTTTAGTGCTAGAAAAAGGTGGATAACTATGGCTGGAAGGTATTATGATATTGAATTTGACGAATCGTTCATAAATGAGCTAAGAGAGACCTTAGCATATATGGTAAATCCTGTTACAATAAACATATTTATAGATGATAATTGTGAAACATGTGAAGATACAATTAAATTAATAAAGACAATTCAAGATGCCTCCCCTATTAAAAACGGCAAAAAGATGATAGAAGTAAAAATATATAACAAAAACAATCCTGAAGATTTAAAAGAATTTGAAAAACAAGGGGTTGAAAGAGTACCAGCAGTTACGTTGATCAATGGCTTGATAAAATATAGCGGTATACCAGCAGGAGAAGAGATAAGGGGATTTATAGAGACAATCATGAGAATAAGCGAAAATGACAGTGGTTTAGAAAAAGAAACTAGAGAAGAACTGGCAAAATTAAATGGAAAGGTACACATAGAAACTGTAATTACACCCTCATGTCCATACTGTCCTTATGCAGTATTATTAGCTAACATGTTTGCTTACGAGGCTTACAAACAAAACAATCCCAAAATATTATCAGAAACAGTAGAAGCATATGAAAATATGGATATAGCTGAGAAATATGGCGTAATGAGTGTACCGGCAATAGCATTAAATGGCGTAATGTCATTTGTTGGAGTTCCATATGAAGAAGATTTCGTGTCGTACATAAAGGCAGCAGCAGAAAACAAATTAAAACAAATGGCTCCAAAAGAAGAAGGAGAAGCTACTGGAATCTAATCTTTTAGTCTTAACAACTTATTTTTAATTGTTGATTCTTTGATTATATGTAACCTAGCGTTACAATAGCATCCAGATGGAGCAGGAATTCTATAAATTCCCTTAGATTCGATTATATCATAACATCCTAAATGAGAACAAATTTCAATCTTATCCGTTTTTATTTTTGGTATCATTTCAATAATTGAATCATTATTTGTTGCATTAAATATCTCAAATTCAATAAATTCATCATATATTCCGGACAATATAATGGCTGAAGATCCACTTCTTACATGATTCATAATCTCATATCCATATGGAAAATCTACCAAAGTCTCAATTAATGATCTAAAAGATAAAATTGGACCCGCGTTAACTATATAGAAAGGCTTATCAGTTTTTATTCTTAATTCTCCTGGAGAAATTTCTATTCCTATACCATATCTTGATACAATTCCGATTGGATTTTCTGAATCTAAAACAAAAACATTGGCTTTAAAACATTTCTTATCATAAGCATGAAACTTGAAAAACCTAAACGGATATAATATATAATACTTAAAGTCATAAAGTGGTATTTTAAAAAACATTTCTTTTTCATGATCAAAAACATATGTTACGTTTTTATTGTTAAATAGTATTCCCATATCTGTTTCATATAAGTTTCGCGTAGCAAATGAAAACCTATTTTTAACATTAAACTCTAGGTATCCCACCCTAAATGTGGGTTTATTTTCATTATGTTTCAACTCTACGCAATTTTGTTTTTTTATAAACTTAAATGGCTCAGAACTTCTTACATATATTTTTTTATTATTATATTGAAAACATTCTCCATAATCTAACTCTTTATCTATTGGATTTATAGGATTCCAACCTAGTGGATTTATTTTATAATCACTATTTATAATGCTTTGTGGTATAAATTCATTATAATCAAAAGATAATGTTTCCATTGGTTTACTAGGTATCTCAGAAATAAGCCCTCCTCCATTTAAGTTCAATTTATATGAATTACAACAATTCCAAGATAATTTGATTCCCATATCTAGATCTATGTCATAAATTTTGTTATTATTCGCTATGGCAGGAAAAGTTGGAATACTAAGAACTTTATTGCTAAATTTATTATTTTCAATAAAGATCTTATATAGGCTAAACCATTCTTCAAATAATCTTTTGTTTTCCATATCTTACTTCCCCATTTATTTCGATATGTTATTTTATATTATTCTCTTTCCTCCCTTTATATAAAAACGATAATGCTATTGAATCAAACATAATTACACAAAAATAATTATCACATATTCTATATATTTAATAAAATTTAATAAAATCAATATACATATGCTATAACAATACCGCCAGTTTTCTTAACTAACGCATCTTTATGTGTCATAACTCCTTGATTTGTTGATATTATTAAATGTCCCAAATCTCTACTTGCCAAAAATCTCCTCAAATTTTCTGGCAATCTTAATAATTCATTATATTTGATTGAAACTCTAGGTCTAACTGTTCCTATTTTATTTATTCTACCTAGTAATTGTATTTTGAACTTACCAAATCTCCCATCATCTATGTACTCAAATTCTCCTATATAACCTTCTTTTTGAAGAACCTTTAACACTGATGCTGAAAGTTTTGATGCTGGCATTAATATTACTTCTCTTTCACCTCTAAGCTCTGCATTCATTATTGATGATAAATGACCAGATAAAACATCTACCATTTCCTATCACCTACTTATATTTTTTAAAACCTAATGTTGGGGCTACCTCCCTAAAACATTGCCTACACAAATATAAACCGTATTTTTGTATAACTGCATCCCTAGTTCCACATCTTTGACATCTTTGGGCCCCTCTACCCATGCTTTTCATTTTTGGTGGCTTATACTTTCCCATCCATATCACCTCATATAAATGTTACCCCAAATTCTTTACTAAGTAATACCATCGTTTCTTCAGGCTTAACCCTATGCCTTAAAGGTAGATCAGAAGTTTTTATTTTTCTCTTTTCTATCCTATAGCCTGGTTTCTCAACAGTTATTATTACATCCATACCTACGATTCCTATTTCTGGGTCATATCTTGCTCCAGGCAACAATATATATTCAGTTATCCCAAAACCTACATTACCAAACTTATCAATGCTGCTTTTCTTAATTCTATAACCTACAGCTTCTAGAGCTTTCTTTAAAAATGCATAAGCTTTTTCCCTTCTTAAAGTTACCATTGTTGCTATATTTTCACCCTTTCTTACTCCAAAGGCCCTAACAGTTTTCTTTGCAGCCCTTAATGATGCTTTTTGGCCTGTTAACTGAGTCAATAATTCTTGTACTTTCACTAATTTTTCACCACCTTGGCCTAAAGCTATATTTACTGTTACTTTTGTTATCCTTGGTTTGGTCATAGGATTTTCTTCCCATGACTTTAATATTTTATTTACCTCATCTTCGCTTAATGCTATGCTCATAATTCTATCTCACCTGGTAAAGATATAACTGGTTTTTCTTTGCCTACAATTAATATATAATCAAGAATCGTCTGTATCTTCCTTCCACTCTTTCCTTCTAAAGTTACTGTACTGCTCTTTCTTCCCCATTGTTTATTTACTGAAACAATCTTCCCTAATTTTCCTACGTTCTTACCCCATATAACCAATGCGTAATCTCCTATTTGAAAAGGTATGTGCTCCTTTATTTCTTGATTTGGTAAGGTTATTAGCAATGTATCTAGTGTTTTATAAGGAACTTCTTTCTTTTCACCTTCTTTAAATTTCACTAAAATATTACGCCCCCCACTTAGGTTTAATTGTAAATTACCTCCTTTGACTATAGTCTTATTTTCAATCCTTACTGGCTTAAGACTTGCTTCTTCCTTAGTTATTTTATAAAGCCCTAGATAATCTGTTGGATATGGTATTACTCTATAATATTCGTCGTTCTCAGGTATCTCTAAAACATCCATAACACTGAGTGGGTATTTATAATCGTTAACAACTCTTCCGTCAACCTTAATTTTATTTTCATTAATAATCTTAATAGCTTCTTTACCCGTTTCGGCATATTTTAACATATCCCTCAAAACTACTAATAAAGGCAAACTTTGTTCAGCATTATGAGGTCCAGGTGATGGTTTAGGAGTCCACGGCCTTAATTTCCTCTCAATAGGCCAAAATGGAGGAGCTGCTATACCCTTAATAGACCTTGTTCCTCCCATGTTACCCATTTGTCTTCACCTCTTTTTCTTCTGTGCTTTTTTCTTCACTTGATTCCTGAGCCTTAGCAAATTCACTTTGTGTTTCCTGCATCTTTCCTCCTCTCCTCTGCACAATTTTCTTTCTTTCCTCATCTTTTAAATCTAAATCAATTATTTCCAAATTCCAAGGTCTAATTTTCACTGGTATTTCAGTTCCATCTGCTTTTTTCCTTTTAATTCCCTCTATTTTTACAAACAATCTCTTTAAATCAACCTCAGTGACCTTTCCAGTTTTACCTTTATGAGTTCCTTTCACAACTCTAACCTTATCTCCTACTTTTACTGGTAAATTTCTAATTCCGAATTTATTTCTTAATTCTTTACTTAATTTAACTGTAACTAGTTTATGCCTCAAATGTAAAGGCATATTAAATAAGTACTTCCTTTGTTTCTTTGGAATAGATGAACTTATCATTTAAATCACCTCATATAATTGATGTTGCAAGCTTTGCAACCGTAGGCCACCTTTCTGCTACTTCTTTTGGTATAGCCCCTCTTATTTCACTCCCTTTTGGAGTTCCATCAGGATTAACTAAAACTAGTGCATTATCATTAAAGGATATCCAAGTACCATCTGATCTCTTATAAGGTCTTTTCTGCCTTATGACAACAGCATAGCTAATCTGCTTTCTAACTTGGGGGGTTCCTTTTTTTATTGAAACAACAACTAAATCTCCTACAGTTGCCCTTCCCAATCTTCTTACTCTAGTTTTTACTAAAGGTACGTCTACTATCAAAGCTTCTTTTGCCCCACTATTATCTGCAACTAACGCAACTGAACCCACTTGAAGGCCTGCGCTAAATCCTCTTCTCGAGAGCACTGCGCCATATTTCTTTTTCTTTGGCATTTATCATCACACCCCTACTTATATTTTACCTAATATTACAAACTTAATAGTTTTTGATAAAGGTTTTGTTTCTCCAATTACTACCTTATCTCCTTCCTTTATATCTAAGCATTCAGGCACATGAACTAGTTTCTTTGTTTTTCTCCACTCATACCTTTTATATTTACGCTCATAATATAGATACTCATGCCTTACTACTGCACTTCCCTTAGCCCTAAATTTTTCAACAATACCCTCTAACAGTACCCCTCTAACCCTAAGTGATCCATGCCATGGACAATTTGGATCACTGCAACTTTTTGAGGGTGGACTAACCCCAGGTATCTGTAAATTCTTTATTGCTTTTTGTTCTGGCATTAAACTTACACCCATCGCGATTCCTCATTTTACCGCACATCAAAAAGTAAAAAATGATACTTATAAACTCTATTGGAGCCTTTCGCATGGTCTTCTAAACATCACTCTATTTAAAGATATTCTTATTTTATAAATTTGAAAAAATCTATAAAAGGCTATATCTTAATTTTTTTTAAATTTAATGTGTATCTTAAAAAATAAATTGAAATTTTTATAAACTTTTTAAGATCATTTTAAGATTTTCTTAATCCTATCTTCAGGCCTACCAATCAAGTTATCTCCTAATACAACAACCCTTTCATTATCAATCTTAATTTCAAATATTGCCCCCTTTTTTAATATAGTTGCCTTACCCTTATTAGTTTCTATAATGATTGTATTTTTTGTCTCATATAAAATTTTTCCACATTTACCTTCAATAGAAGGATCTAAATGCTTAACTATGCAAACATATAAGCCTATTATTTCATGATATATTAAATTTTTCTTATTTATTTTCAAAAAAGATCACATTTATTTATTATTAGCTTTTTTCTTTTCATTAAGTAATGTTAAAATCCTTGCCTTATTCTTCTTAAGCTGTTTTATTCTGGCCGGATTATCTAGAGAGCCTGTTGATGCTTTATGTCTTAACACTGTTAACTCAGTATTTATATCATTTAACGTCTTCTTTACTTCTTCTTCTTGCATTTTCTTTAAATCATTCATTTTGAGCCTGTATTTCCCCACCTTCCTCAACCTCCTCTTCTTTAATTTCTTCTATCATTTCCTCTAATTTTTCCTGGCCCTCGGTAGATTTAATTTCTTCTACTTGCTCCTTTAATGATTGAACAACATTCTTTATTTCATCTTCACCTTTTTCATATATGTGAGGCATAGAAGCCTGTTGTTTGACTATAATAATTCTCACCCCATAAATTCCTTGAGGTAGTTTAGCATGGGCAACAGCCTTGTCTACATATTGATCTACAATATCCCCTGTTTTAATAACTTTCCCCATTTGAAGCTTTTCAAATTTTGCTCTCTCGTTAGTTAGCTTACCACTTATAACTATTTCTGCGCCAATTGCACCTGCTTCAATTATTCTTCTTAAAGTTGCCATTGCTACTCTCCTAAAATGATATCCCATTTCTAAAGATCTAGCAACTCTAAACGCTTGAATTCTTGCATCTAATTCTGTGTTATCTGGCTGGCTAACAGTTACTTGAACGTTCTCTAATCCAAAAACCTTTTGAAAAACACCTTGTAATCTCCTAATTGTAGCCCCTTTTCTCCCTATAATAAGTGCAGGCCTTTCAGCATATATATGGATCCTGGTACCTAGTCCACTTTGTATTATATGTACCCCAGAATAACCTGCAGTATAGAAATTCTGAGCCAAATACTCATCTATTTTGGCTCTAAGCATTGCCTGATCCAAGAAATATTTCTTTATTCTAGACATAATCTTAACCCTCCATTCTAACTATTATTTCAATATTAGATCTAAATTTCCTAAGTATATCAGCTCTACCAAAGGCCCTAGGCATTGCCCTTTTCAATGTAAGGCCTTTGCTTACTCCAATATGATATATAACTAATTTATCAATCTCTAGTCCTTTATTATCAGCATTGTTCTCAACATTCCTTAGCAAATTTAAAACATACGTTGCTGCTTTTATTGGATATCTTCCAGATGGTACCCCCCATCTATCGCTCAAACCTCTTCTATGCGAAACTTTTTTATTTGATCTTCTAAATGGTAATGGTTCTTTTTGTTTTATTACGTTTTCCAAAAATCTCTCTGCCTTTTTTAGATTCATCCCATTTATTGCATTGGCAATTTCAACAATTACTTTTGGATGCACAGGAACTTCCCTTATAACAGCCTTTGCAACCTTACTTTCATCTTGTAATTTTACAGAATAATTCCACTGTGGCATAGTATTCACCTCACACCTTTGCAGCTACATGCAAGCTGCTCTTTGAAGCCTTTAATCCTGGCTCTCCATGATGGACTGTTTTTGTTGTATGGCTATATTCTCCAAGCCTATGCCCTATCATTTCCGGTATTATCTTTACAGGCACAAATTCTTTACCATTATACACAGCTATAGTTAAACCAATCATTTCCGGCAAAATAACTAAGTCTCTAACGTGAGTCTTAATTACTACATTTTCCTTGCTAGGATCTTGCTGCATAATTTTTCTTAGTGCTCTTATTTTTGATAAAAGGATTTTTTGGGATGGTGTAAACCCTCTAGCCAAGCTTCTCCTTGACCTAGAAGGAAATAATTTAACAAGCTCATCCATAGGCATATTTAATAATTCTTCCAAAGTCTTCCCTCTGTATTTAAATCGTTTCCATTCTGGTTTCAGCTCTATTGACATTCCTTTCACCTAACTGGCGCTCTCACTTACTAGCAATTCCTAGTTATTTAAATGCCTTTAAAAATCCTTTTATGCTATTATGAAATAAAAATAATATTGTTAATTTTTTAAAAGTTTTTATTAATTTAGTATGTTGGAACCTCAAATTGTTTAATTCTTACTTGAGTAACAACATCAATAGATTCTAATACAGATTTTAATTTATCAACATCAATAGAACTTTGGCTCGTATCAATTATAAAAGTACATTCTCCTTCCTCTCTTCTTGTTATCGATGTACACCTATTCGAAATAATATCAATTTTATATTCTGCTAATTTGTCAATAACCTTTGCTAGCGAGCCAGGTTTGTCAATCATATCAACATTTAATTCTAATACCTTAGCATTTTCAGATAATATTGGATTTATTACTATTTCTTTCTTATCACCATCAGCCAATAATGCAACTAGCATACCAGGCTCTAT
The DNA here is from genome assembly GCF_000317795.1 of Caldisphaera lagunensis DSM 15908. Classification (NCBI taxonomy): domain Archaea; kingdom Thermoproteati; phylum Thermoproteota; class Thermoprotei; order Acidilobales; family Acidilobaceae; genus Caldisphaera; species Caldisphaera lagunensis. Next base: position 1,355,798 of record NC_019791.1, on the reverse strand, counting down.
TCCCAAATTTTCCCTCATAGTCTGAGGTATTGTTATTCTTCCTTTTGAATCGACCTTAACTATACCGGTTATTCTATTACTTGACATATCATACACCTCATCCAAATTAATCCAACTAAATTTATGCTATCCGTATAAAAAAGGTTAAGAAGTAGGTATAAAATTTTACTTTTTATAACAGTTTTTAATTTAAAATAAAAAATTTTAAAAAGTATTAAGTTGTTTTTTAATTTATAAATAAACATATTTGCGGTCAGAGTGAGACTAGGTATTTCATCTTCTCCTTCATTGGTTGCCCACGTCATCATACCGCATAGTATAAAATTGACATCAATTCCTTATATATTTAATATTAGTTTATCAATAAAAATTTATTTTGCTATATTAATTTCTTTTAATAAATTTGGTCTTTCCGAATTTGCTTCATCTCTTGCTTTTTCTATTATTTTATCAATATTTTCTAAGAAATCATTTGGCAATTTTTTAAAGATTGGTGTAATATTGCTTATTTTCATTCCTGATTTTAATTTGCTGTTTATAATATCATCAAATTTTATTTCCTTTATGCTATAGTTGTATCCAAGTTGCTTCCAAATAGTATCTGAAGTTGATGGCATAAATGGATAAAGTAATAACGCTATATCCTTTATTATATTAGTTGAATTATAAATTACACCTTTAGCTAATCCTAAATCCTTACTATATAAATCCCATGGTGCTCTATCATTTAAATATTTATTCCCAAGCCTTGCAATCTCTAAGATGTAATCAGTTGCTTTCTTAAGCCTTACCTCATCCATGCTGTCTTTATATTCATTTATGTAATAAGTAACTTTGTCATTTAAATCCAAATCTACATTTTCTAATTTTTGAGGTTCTGGTATAATCCCATTAAACTTAGATTTAACCAAGGAGAGGACTCTGTATATGAAATTACCAATATCATCGTTAAGTTCATTATTAACGATCTTTACAAACTCTTTCCATGTAAAGTTCGAATCTCCTCCTTCAGGTCTAGTTCTGATTAATGCCCAACGCCAATATTCAGCTGGGGCTATCTTAAGGGCTTCATCTAACCAAACTCCTATTTTCCTACTCTTGCTAAACTTTTGTCCTTCATACATTAAATACTCAGTAGAGTTAATATCCCATGGAAGCACATAATCTTCTTCAGCCGCTAAAAGCATTGCGGGTAATATTATTGAGTGAAATGGTATATTATCTTTCCCAATAAAATAAATAGATTTTGTTTCTTTATTTTTCCAATATTCCTTCCAGGCGTTTTCATCATTCTTTAGATTTAAAAAATATTCCTTTGTTGCACTTAAATAACCTAATAATGCATCAAACCATACATAAATAGTTTTACCTTCTGTATTTGGGAAAGGCGATTCAATACCCCATGATATGTCCCTTGTAATACTTCTTGGTTTTAACCCATGTTTTATCCAAGATATACTATAATTTTTCACATTATCGCTTAATTTATTATTGTTGTTAAGCCAATTCAATAGTTTGTCTTGGACTCTCGTTAAATCTATAAAGTAGTTTGTAGTCTTTCTCCATACAGGAGTTGATCCACATAACGCGCACTTGGGATTTATTAAATCCTTCGGAGTTAATAGCCTACCACATTTATCACATTGATCTCCATGAGCAGATTCATATCCACAATATGGACAAGTTCCTATTACATATCTGTCAGGTAAGAACATCTTATCATTTAAACAATATGGTAATTCTTCTTCCATAGGAAATATATAACCCTTTTCATAAATTTTTAATAAAAATTCTTTAACAAATCCCTTATGGACCTCACTCTCTGTTCTTGAAAATAAGCTGAACTCAAAGTTAAATTCTTTAAATAGCTTAATCATATATCCATGAACTTGATCAGTTAATTCCTTTGGAGTAACCTTTCTTTTTCTTGCCTCCAGTTCTATAGGTGTACCGTGTTCATCACTACCTGTTACAAATACCACATCATTTCCTAAAGATCTAAGATATCTTGAATATACATCAGCACTTAACAAATGAAGTACTGTACCTAGATGTGGAATAAAGTCTGAATACGGCCAGGCTGATGCAACTATGTATCTCATTAACTGCTCCCCCTTATCTCAAAACTAAAATTTTAACTCCATATATTAAGCTTTATCTATAAATTAATAAAACAGATAATCCTAAATTTTAAGCTATGTTAAAAAATTAAGCATATTCTCTCCATGTGTAACCACATTTAGTGCATCTATAAAATCTAGTTGGAGGTTCATCGGCGGCTCTTGTTTGTATCATCCACGCTAGCAATTCATCGTTTCCACACCTAGGACATCTAATACTTCCCTTTACTATCTGAGCCGTAGGCGGAGGTGCTTGAGAATCTACCACAATAGTTTTATCCTTTGGGGTATGTTGTATTTTCTCCTTTACTTTAAGTGTATTTGATAAACTATTTTGATCTACTTCTGTTTTATATCCACATTTTGGACAAACTAAATAAAGCTTACCACCAATGTGCTTGGGTTTCATTAAGCTTCCACATTTTGGACAAAACATCATTGATCCTTGTACCATTTTTATCACCCATTCGCTTACCAATTATTATTCGGCAGAACTATTAATTCCATTTATTTCTCTCTCTATACTATCTAGAAGATCTTTTTTAACAACCTTAGAGCCTTTTTCTTTAGTTTTTGCACGGGGATATTTCATTTGTCCACCATTACATTCTATGATTTCAGATAATAATGCTATGCAATGAGGACAAACCTTTATAAATTCTTTATTGTTTATCTTACATAAAGTAGTTCTATTTCTTCTTTTGCAAATATCACAATATTCCCAAGATAAAGTTATTCTCAAGTCTTTCCCCTTAATCCTTTATATCAATTTTAAGTTTATAAAGATAAGTGAACTAATCGGTTATCAAATGGAGCATTTTATGTTGCTATGAAGATTTTCTGTTTCTTAAAAAACCTAATACCAATAAAAAGGTTCTATAAATGAGATCATTTTTAATATTTTATATAAGCTACATAGTATTGCTCTTAATATATTTGATTCTTTGATCCATTATACTGGCTAACAGCTAAGGTGCATGTTAATGCTTTTCTAAAGTACATGTTAATGCTTTTCTAAAAACATTAAGAAGGCAATTCTCTTCTTAGCTAAAGGATGCTTACCTCTGTGTAACCTAATTAGCTAAAAAGAAATTCTATAAAAATTAAAATTTCTTGTTCTTAGTTTTTTCTTCTTTAATTGCATAAATACCTACAATTTTTCTTATATTACCATTATTATCACATGGACCTTCCATTAATCCTACAAAATCCCCTTGTCTAAAATCTCTAGTAGTAATCATACCATTACAATCCTCTAATGTAATAAATTTTGGCCTTTTTTGTGTTTCAGCTATTTTTCTTAATTCATTAGCTTGCCTGATAGTTAATAATATTACTATAACTAAAACTACTAATAACAATATAGCCTGATAATAAAAGTTTATACCAAAAAGGCTACTCATTGGCCAACACCCGATGTATTACCAATACCAGCGATAACAACTGTTTCTCCTGGTTTAGATTCTTCCTCCATTATTTGTTTAACTCTTTCAACAGCTTTATCAGTACCATCTAATATTTTCTTATCCATAGCCATTATAGCTTCTTCCATACCCATCTTAATTATTACTGCTCTTAAAGGTATATTATATTCTGTTGCAATTCTTTCAAACATTATTTTTTCAGGTCCAGGATCCCCTATAGCTGCACCAACACCTTCTGCTACACTACCTGTTTCTTCTCCTTCAAATTTTAATGCTGCATCGACTGTTATTAACAAAGAAACTTTTTCTCCTTTAGCCAAAGCTTCTTTAATAATTTTTGCTGTTGCTTCTCCAGGTCTCCCAACTGTTGAACCAGGACCTTTAGCTTTAACAAGTATGATTTTTCTACCATTATATTCTGTTTCTGTTGCAACTGTATCCTCATCTATTTCTCTCCAATCATTTTTATAGTTGCTTAATTTAAGTGCAACAATCGGACCTGCCCCATCTCCTACTGGGACCCCCTCTAGAAAATCATCAAGAGCTTTTCTATAAATACTAGCGATCTGCATAATTTGAGGCATCATTAAGGAAAGATACATAATCATATACCAATTTTTAGTTTTATCACTGCTCAATAATATATGCTGAACATATTTATATATTAAAAATAATGCAGATGATATTTCAGCCGCAGTAGATGCTATACTCCTAGCGACTTCATTAGATTCTGGCATAGATATTTCAAAAGTCTGTTTAAATTTAGTATCTCTTAAATTTACAATATGTCTCAACCTATTTATTATATCTGTAGGTTCTATGTTAACAGGATCTATAGCAAAGAAATCAATAAGCCTATCTAATGTCCTAGACGCATCTTTTGCTTTATTTTTATTCATAAATTCAATAGTTTTATTTCTAGCAGTATTAGCCATATCGTTTAAAATAGCTAGTTTATTCTTTATATCTGCCTTCCACCAATATACTTGTAAATAATTTCCAAAACCAAATAAATATAGTACAAATATCAACACCCATACTACGTTAATTAGCAGATAAACCCAATTTTCTATAGCTGTAATACCGACCAATAGACCCACCGCTCCTTTTTTCCCCAGAGTTTTATTTTTATCCAGAGCTTAAAGATTATAACAAATATTAAAAAAGTTTTGGAAATATATAGATTTACAATCGAGAGTTTCTCGAACAAAATAATTATAGAGTTGTTACAATTACTCTATCGTTAAGAATCAAAAACGTATGTTCATATTGTGCTACTATTCCCCTACCTGCCTCAATAAGTATTGGATAATCCACCAATGCTTTCTGCATAGTTAACTCATTTAATAGATCCTCCACTTTGGATTTTTCAAATTCTTTTATCAGCCATCTTGCAGCAAATGGTAAGGCGTTATATTTCTTTTCAATATATTCTAGCAATTGCTTTGCATCTTCAGAAATATTTTTTGGTTTTCTGCCTGTTAACGAATATATAAATGCTTTCGGGCCATCTATTACAAATCCTTTTCCAAATGTACCAAATGGTTCAATAGCAACTTGAGTTCCCGGCCTTAATCTTTTATAAAACATTGTTCTATCCGGATAATTTGGTATGCTTTCTCCAGCATGTAAATTATATCTAGATATGGTATGTCCGGTTAAATTTTTTATTGGTCTAAATCCTTGACTTTTAATCGACATTTCTATCGTTTTTCCTATATCATAGATTGATATATTTGGTTTCATTATATTAATTACATTTTCCAAAGCCTTCTTTACAGACATTGCAAGTTCCTTAAATTGATCCCCTATAATAACAGATGTTGCAGTATCAGATAAATAACCATCAATGCTTGCTCCAACATCTATTTTTATAATACCCATACTAGGAATTTTCATATCATCTTCTATACCAGGGGTGTAATGAGCTGCAATTTCATTAATTGATAAATTACATGGAAATGCAATATCAGCCCCCTTTTTTATAATATAGTTTTCTACCTCATCACATATTTCTCTAGAACTAGCCCCAGGTTTTACTAAAGATGCACCAAGATCTCTTGCTTCAGCACCTATTTTACCTGCCTTAATTAACTTCTCTATTTCTTCATTACTAAACATTTATCTCCCCCAAACAAAAAATTAGGTTAAAACTTAATATTCTCGTATAACATAAAACTTATTTGGTGAGCAAGATGGGTAGCTTAATTTATTATGGACATTCTGCGTTTGAAATAAATTCCGATGGCAAGAAAATATTAATAGATCCTTGGATTACAAATCCAAAATCGGTAACAAAACCAGAAAAATTTAAAGATGTAGATTTGATTGTTTTGACACATGGTCATGATGATCATATAGGAGATACATTGGAAATCATGAAAAACAATCCTAAATCAAAAGTTGTCGCAATATTCGAATTAGCCAATTATATAGCAGAAAAGCTAAACGATGAGCATAGGGCTATTGGAGGTAATATGGGGGGTCCTATTATTGTAGATAACATAAAAATAGCACTAGTTCCTGCAAATCATAGTAGCGAAGGTTATGGCGCCCCCACGGGTGCGGTCATTATTACTAAAGAAGGAACTATATATCATGCTGGAGACACTGGAATTACATCTGAAATGCAATTAATTGGAGAAATATACAAGCCTGATATAGCATTGTTACCTATAGGAGGTCATTTTACTATGGATCATAACGAAGCAGCCAAAGCTGTTGAAATGATTAAGCCTAAGGTTGCAATACCTATGCATTACGGTACATTCCCCGTATTATATGGAGATCCAGAAGAATTTAGGAAAATAGTTATATCAAGAGGATTAAATACAAATGTTGTTATATTGAAGCCTGGAGATAAATATGAATTTAATTTTTAATTAACCTATACAATATAGTTTTAAAACTTTCAAATTCTTTTTAAAAGATGCAAAACGTATTAGGTGCAAAAAATGGTAAGAGTTGCAGTAATCGATGAAGACAGCTGCAAACCAAAGAAATGCAATTACGAATGTATAAGTGTTTGTCCCGTTAATAAAAGCAAGAAAGGAATTGCAATAGATGCCGATATGCCATCAAAAGGCAAGCCAACAATATATGAAGATGTCTGCATAGGATGCGGTTTATGTATAAAAGCCTGCCCCTTTGATGCAATATCAATAGTTAATTTACCTGAAGAACTTGAAGAAGAAGCAGTGCATAGATATTCTATTAACGGTTTCAAACTGTACAGCTTACCTATACCTAAGGCAGGTCAAGTTGTAGGTATTCTAGGTAAGAACGGCACTGGGAAAACTACTGCAATAAAAATTCTTGCTGGAGAATTAAAGCCTAATCTAGGGATACTAGATAGAGATGTAGAATATGATGAAATTATAAAAAGATTTAGAGGGAGTGAATTACAAACATATTTCCAAAAAATAGCCAATAAAAAAATCAAGGCGGCACATAAAATACAATACATAGATTTGGTCCCAAGGCATCTAAAAGGTGATGTTAAGACCTTATTAAAAAAGGCTGATGAAAGAGGCATAGCATTAGATTTGGGCAAGCAATTAAATCTAGATAAAATATATGATAGAGATGTTAGAAATTTAAGCGGTGGAGAACTTCAAAAGCTGGTAATAGCAGCTACTTTAAGTAAAGAAGCGGATATCTATATATTTGACGAACCTAGTAGTTATCTAGACGTCAAAGAAAGAATTAATGTTTCTAAAATAATAATGAATGAAGCCAAAGGTAATAAGTATTTTTTAATAGTAGAGCATGATTTAGCTGTTTTAGATTACCTAAGTGATTTCATACATATAATATATGGAGATCCAGGGGTATATGGTATTGTTTCAAAGCCTTATGGAGTAAGAGTTGGAATAAACAACTACCTAGATGGTTACTTGCCTTCAGAGAACATGAGAATAAGAAAAGAACCAATACAATTTAGAAAAATCGCCTCAGAAAGCATAGTCGATGCAAACAATAAGCCATATAAATACTTAGAATGGGATAATGTAAGTATATCAAGAGGTTCATTTAAGCTAGATGTAGATTCTGGGTATGTTATGAATGGGGAAGTCATTGGAATCATTGGTCCAAATGCTATAGGGAAAACAACCTTCATTAAATTCTTAGCTGGAGAAATAAAACCTGAAAATGGTAATATAATAACATATAAAGAACTAAAAATTAGCTATAAACCTCAATACATTGGTCCTGAAATGTTCCAAGAAGGACTAACTGTTGAAGATATATTAAGAAATGCAAATCCAGAATCAATAATACCTAATTCATGGCTATACCTAGAATTAATACAAAAACTAAACTTAAATAGAATGTTTGATAGAGAGGCTAGATCTTTAAGTGGGGGAGAAATGCAAAAGCTTGCTATTGCTGCAACATTAAGTTCAAATGCTGATCTTTATTTACTAGACGAACCTTCTGCCCATTTAGATGTTGAAGAAAGACTTGCAATCGCAAAAATAATTAGAAGATTAACAGAAATAAGGAAGGTTACAGCTTTTGTTGCAGAACATGATATAATTATACTAGATTTTATAAGCGATAGGATAATTGTATTTAATGGTAACCCAGGTATTTATGGACATGCTGAAGTTCCAAAAGATACAAAGAAGGCTATGAACCAATTACTTTCAGATCTAAAAATTACTATTAGAAGAGATTCAGAAAGTGGAAGACCTAGAATAAATAAGGAGGGTTCTTATTTAGATAGATTGCAGAAAACAAAAGGGGAATTTTACGCAACCACATAATAATTTTTAAATAAACCTTTTCCATCTAATCATTTCTTACGTCTTTTGATATGTAATCATTTAACTTATCCTTACATCCATATTTCAAACAAATCTTACTTATGAATTTCAGTATTCTGCTAGCTTCACCTTTTTCAGATTTAGAAACAACTTTTTTGACTGCAAGTATTATATCTTCTAATTCATTCTGTTCAAATGAATCATATACTAATGCCTTAGCATAAGCTTCTATAAGATCAACAGTTTTTTTATCAGCAAGTTCAAATTTTGATTCCTTGTTTTTCGCCAAATAGAGTTCATATAGCATTATCGCTCCTGCATTTGATACATTTAATGCGGTATATTTTTTAGATGATGGTATTGTACATAATAGGTTGCACTTCTTTAATTCATCTCTAGTCAACCCAACGCTTTCTCTACCCAATACTAATGCAACTCTTCCATTAACTTTTTCTGCAAGTTCAGAAGCTTGCCTTGGTGTAATAGGAATCCTTAAAACATCCCTTGCAGAACTTTCATCTGATGTACAAATAGATAAATCTACTCCTTCTAATGCCTTATCTAGGCTATCAACAATATTAACATCGTATATTTTATTTGAGGCCTTTACTGCCCATCTAAAAGATTCATAAGCACTTGCAAGCGGATGAACTAAGTAAGTCTCATCAACATCGAAGTTTTCTGAAAGCCTTAATAAATACCCTAAATTTACTGAGCCTTCTATTCCTACCATTATCAACCTTAGTTTTTTCATTTCTTTCTCCTAATATGAATAGAAAATTATTATGGTTTATTTTCTTATGTTTTACAAACTATTTTCCTTAAAGAGGTAAGTTTTCTTTTGCAAATAAAAAATTTTAAAAATTATCTACATCTAAAGGTTTTTTAAGATATTATTATAAGTCTCTATATTGAATCAAACTATTTGGAAATCAATAGATATAAAGTAGGAAAGCTTTTTTATTCAATAAATATAGATTTAAAAAAGGTGTAGGGATTGACGATTGAAAATATAATTCAGGCCGTTAAAACCACTGAACTTGCAGCAAATAACGCATTTTCTTCATCACCTTACCTTAAATATGCCGTTGCTGCAGATTGGACCGCGATTTCTGCCTATGCAATAGTTCTCATTATTACTTTAACAATATATAATTCAAAAAAGGAAAAAGAAAGAGCAAATAATGTTGCTCTGGTTATTGTTAGCATAGCAAGTAAAAAAGTGAAGAATGTTCTCTATAAAAATATAAATCATCATAAAAAATTGAAGATTCCTATGTATCTAGTTATAGATGAAGGGGCTGAGCTACAGGAGGATCTTTCTAAACTAAGTGGGATCAACCTTGTTATAGTTCCTAAATCTTTTAGAAAGGATTTATTTGGTAAGGGTAGGGCCTTAAGATATTTTGTTGAAAATTTTGTTAAACCAGATTTTTGGTATGTATTTCTTGACGATGATAACTTGATATTGAATAACTCTTTTTTATATGAAATACCATATTATGAAAAGAAAGGTTATGTTGCGTTTAATCCTGTTCTCTTGCCTAGAAAAGGCAAATCTTACATGGCTTATATTATGGATTTTGCTAGATATTTAGATGATATCTCATTTTTCAGGCTTTTTACAGGCTTAGTAAAAAAGCCCTATGTGGGCCTTCATGGAGAATTGTTAGGAGTTAAAGGATCCTTCCTTTTAGAAGTAAACGCGTTTAATAAGCCCAGCAAAGTAGAAGATTTCCTTTTTTCAATAGATGTAGTTAAAAATAGTGGCAAAACATGGCAAAGCAATACAAAGGTTAGCATATTAAGTCCAAATTCTATAAAAGATTTAATAAAGCAAAGAGCTAGATGGTATTCTGGTATGATGGAAGATTCTAAATATGCTCCGATAACTATGAGAATTATTATAGCTTTCAAAACCTTTGCAAGAACCCTCGGTTTAATTGGATTATGGATTTTACTTCCTTTTGTAAACTATTATATCGTTGCTCTAATTTTAATACCAAGCAGTCTGGTATATTGGGTTGTCTATATCTATGGAGTAAAGAAATCGGGCAAACTAAGGTATATAGTAACATTGCCAATATTTGGTTTATTAGAAGGTTTAGGATTAATTTATGGATTAACTAGAATAGGGAAAAGGGAGTTTATAATTATTGATAAGACTTTATGATTTCTTATAGTCAAAATAGTAAATTAATGGTAAAAATCATTTTAAGAGAGAGATAGCTTTTTTAAGTGCTTCATTCTTTGAATTTTGATCATTGGTAGTACATGCTTCGACTAAGTATGATAATATTCTATATATATTAACTATTTCTTTTCCTTGGCCCTTAACTGAAGAATCTAAATTTTTTACATTTGCTGATAAAGAATCTACCAATAATTCTAAAACAGATATCACATCTTCGATATGCTCATGTTCATGCTCATGTTCATGCTCATGTTCATGCTCATGTCCTGCCTCTACTTCTTCAACTATTTTTTCTAAGTCCTCTTTTTTCTTTGGTAACTCCATTCTTTTTCTTTCACTACTCAATTCTTACACCCATTTTCATTAGATTTATTTAAAGCGTAGAATTATTAATTTTTCCTTATTTTTTATAAAATAAAATATTTTTATTAAAATTAGAATTCTACATTTGCATGTCTATTACGCATCTGGTCCTCACTAATGTTAAGCCTAGACATTAAATGATAAACAACTCCATCCAAAAATATCATGGTAGTATCTTCAAATAATGTTCCAAGGGGAGCAAAAGGTTCATGTAAACCTAATATTTGCCTAGCAAAGTAATCATCCATTTTACTAATCTTAGATCTTCCAGGTATTTTAACAATAACATCTGCTATGCTGCCTAGAGGAGAATCTGGGAATGTTGTTAGAGCTACCACTTTAGATCCCACTTTCTTAGCTGCATCAGCGGCATCTACAATTAGTTGAGTTCTTCCTGATCCTGAAATTGCAATTGCTAAATCGCCCTTAGAAATGCTTGGAACTATTGTTTCTCCTAAAACGTACGAGCTGAACCCCATATGAAGCAATCTCATTGCAAATGCTTTCCCTACTAATCCGCTCCTTCCTGCACCCATCACTAAAACCTTAGCCTTATTATTATATGTGTCGATGAGTAAGCTAACAAAATTGTCCACTTCTTTTGTATCAATTATTTCAGATGCCTTTATTACAAAATTCGCTATCTCTTTCATCGCAACTATTGCTGTATGATTTTGACTTTCATTATCCAAAGAACTCACCATGTATTAACTTATTTAGGACAGATTATAAGTTTTTATTTTATATTTTAACTAATTTCTTTACATGATAAGAGAATTGATAAATATTTCATTTATCTTATGAATAATTTGATCTTTTTAAAATATTATAAAGTATTTTATTGTGTTGATATTTTTCCAGGATATTCCCTTACACCTATAACTATAATTTTCTCATTGGAAAGTCCTGAAATTTTAAGATTTCCACCCATATAAAGCAAATAACCAGCATTGTACTCAAAAGATATTACGTATCTTCCATTTACATCTTTTACGCATGGAGGATATAACAATGCACCAATCTGTCCTTCTGGTATTGTTATATTTAAGTCTTTTACTTTGTTAGGGATTTCTATTCTATTATAATTATTCAATGCATTACAATGAGAAGCTATGTTTTCTGGAACGCCAGTCCAGCTATATGCCTTGTTTTTATATAACCCCCTTCTCCATGGTATACACGGTCCATTTATGATCACACCTCCAAATGAATTTTTACATTCAATTATTTTTGCCTTATTTTTAAAAATATCATAAAAAAGTTCAGAATTTTTCTCCCCATATATAACCAAATCTATATCTGATCCTTCAAATTGCATTCCTAAGGCATAAGATCCCGTTATTCCTATATTATCTATATCAAGTTCATTTATTAAATTAAATATTGATTCTTCATTATACCTTAAACCATTTGATGAATTCAAAAAAATCTCTTTAAATACGCTTTTAGGATTGTTATATATAAGTATGTTCTCTTGTTTAATGTAGGGCATTTGAGTTCTATATATAGGATCGTAAATCATTTTAATTTTAGAGTTCTTTATTGCATCACTTATTCCAGAAGGACCGTATTCCAACAATATTCTACAAAAATTTAATGTATGTCTTTTCCATGAGCTCTTATTACATGATACATATTTTGGAATAATCGGTATCAATCCTTCAGGAGACTGTATCCCAATCTCTACCCCTATTATTAAATCCTTGGTTATAATTGTGGAGTCATGACCAAATCTCGATAGGATCAATCCTACCACCTTGATCGGGTACAACAATCAATCTATTATCTTTTACATTAAGTTGAACAACACCTTCAATATAATATCTGCCTAATGGAAGTTCCATATACCTAGTATGCCACGTCATTATTTCTACTTTGCCTAGATCTATACTATTTGCCAAATATATGCTTGGTACTAAGAAATTTTCTTTATTATCATAGATTTCTATTTCTCCTTTAAAACTTTTAAGAGTTTTATATATGCTCCTGCATTCTTCTGAATAAATCTGCCTTAATATTCTTATAGTATATGGAATACCCTTATAGCATGAATCTAAAACCCTTCTTTGAGCAAACAATTCATATTCACTACGCGTCATTGTATCTGAAACCTTATCATATCTATCTATACAATTAAATATTAGTCCTTCTCTTTTCATTTGTAAAAGGTTTTCATAAATTTCATTATTATTACCATATAAAATTAGATCCACATCGCTATTCTTTTTCTGATAACCTAGTAAATAACTTCCAACAAGTCCAGCATATTCCACTTTAAGAAATTCGACCAACTCAATAATATTTTTTGGCAAAATATTAACATTTTTTATAAAAATTTCTTTTGGATCATAATATTTTAAGATTTCATTCCTCTTCACGACAGGTACTTCTTTTCCAACACAATCTAAATATAAATAGTAATCCTTTATTTCTTCATATATTTCATTAATATTAACTCTTTTTCCCGAGATCCTATAAGGTATTGAAATAAATCCTTCCTTTGGATGCTCATACCCTTTAATTATCCAAATGATTTCCTTATTATTATGTTTTGTTTTTATGTGCCAACCTTCAAACATTATGATTTTTCCCAAATTAGGATTGAGTTTGCTGGAAAATATTAAGCATTGAATGCAGCTTTACATTTCTTGGGAATAATCTTATAGCCTCAAGATTTTCTGGATAAATTACTTCTGGAGTAGACTCAAATCCTAGTTTATCCCATCTTTGTTTTATTAATAATCCAAAAGATATTGTTTGGCTAGGCTCTCCATGATTTAGGATTATAATCCTAGGCTTCGGTGTTAAGCTTCTCAAAAATCCTTGTAATTCGCTTCTATTAGCATGACCTGAAAATCCTTCTATTCTTTGTACTTCTAGATTTACCTTTATTGTTTTTATTTGATTACCATCCATCATTTGTATTTCTTTTTCACCTTCTATAATCTTTCTACCTAGTGTTCCTGCTGCTTGATAACTAACAAATACTAATGCATTGTTTTGATTATCAGCTAAATTCTTAAAGTATTCTAAAATCGGTCCTCCAGTCATCATTCCGCTTGTAGAAATTATTATTGCTGGACCTTCGCTATATATTGCTTCATCTCTTTTACTGGAATCATTAACAAAAACCATATTAGGCCCTATAAATGGATTATTATCATTATGTAATATTTCATCTCTTATTGGCTTTGCTAATAATTCAGGATATGATGTATAAATTGCAGTTACTTCATATATTAACCCATCTATATAAATTGGCATTTCTGGTATCTTTTTGTCTTGCAAGGCTTTATTTATTAAGACCATTATATCCTGAGCCCTACCAACTGCCATAACTGGTATTAAGATTTTACCTTTCCTTTCATAAACCTTTTTAATTAATTCAAACAGTTGAGCTTCTGCTTCTTCTCTAGTTGCTGTTTCTGTTCCTCCATATGTGGTTTCCATAATAAGCGCTTCTACTCTATGAAACTCTGTGTTAGCAGGAGGCTGAAGTCTTGTTGTATTGGTTTCATCTTTCATTTTATAATATTTTATATCACCAGTATATAACAAATTAAATAGACCTTGACCTATGTGTATATGTGTTAATGCTGATCCCAATATATGACCTGCATCTGAAAACGTTAGTTTTGCATCAGGAGATAAATCTGTAACAACATTATAATTTACTGTAATTGTTCTTGTTAACATAGTATTTATATCCTTCATAGTAAATGGAGGTTCTTTACCCTCTCTTACAAAAAGATCCATAAAATCCTTAAGCATTAAAACCGTTATATCTCTTGTTGGCGGAGTCATATATGCTGGGCCACGATATCCGTATTTATATAATATAGGCAATAATCCCATATGATCCATATGTGCATGAGATATTACGATTGCATCTAGATCTTCTAATCTGAATTCTGGCGCATCAAAATGTGGATATGCATCTACAGAATAACCGCTTTGAGCAAAGCCTGCATCCAGCAATATCTTACTTTCTCCAGTATCAAGTAAAATAGAAGATCTTCCTACTTCTCCAAAGCTCCCTAAGCCTATAACTCTTATATTTCTTGGACCTACTAACATATCTCTATATACTCTTTCTCCGATTTCCCTTAATGCTTTCTTTCTTTCGGCAGATGCTCTTATGTATAGATCCAAAACGGAAGCCAGAGTCTTGCTAATTAATGGAGATTTTCTTTGAACTTCTAATCTCCATCCTGTATTTGCCAATACTTGATTTCTGAACTGCTTCCCCTTACCCAGAAGTTTTCCTGGTTTATCTGCAAATACTCTTACCTCTCCCAATACTTCATCGAATTGAATATCACTCGGCGTAATTCCTGCATCTTCGGGCGTGTTCTCCATGATATATTGTATTGTTGCTTCTTTAGTTTTTCTTACTTTATTATCAGTTCTTATCACCATTCTTTTCCTTAACTGCTTTGCTAATTCCTTTATCTTTTCTTCTCCATCTAAAATCCATTGTGGATTCTTTACATAAATAGCTATTTCTGGCCCTTCAAATTCTATGCTTGAAATCTCTGCATCTCTAACATTTTTTAATATTTCACTAACTATCATCGATCTTAATTTTTGCCCAGACATTAGTCTCTCTTGATTTGATTCTTCCAAATTAAATCACCGGGATAAATAAAATTTTGCTAAAATTTCTTTCCTTTTATCCTTTTAAGAAAGGAGTTGCTGGAGGGGTATAAAACTTTCTCTAATACCTCCAGAAGATATAGCAATTACATCTACACCATCTCCAGTTGCAGAATCCCTCATAATAGCTACTTTTATGGCCTTAGCAGCCAAATTCATAGCTTCTTCTAAACTCAAATCCGGTCTATAATCCTTTTCAAGTACTCCTAATGCAACTGGAGATCCTGAACCTGTTGAAGTCATTTTTTCTTCAGTAATGCTTCCAAAATAATCTAAATTATATAGCCTTGGCTCTGTATCATATCCCCCAACTATAAGTTGAACAAGATATGGATAGTATTTTGTTGAGAACAATACATTTGCCAAAAGTGTAGCCATGCCTTTAACTGTTAATTTCCTTTTATTCATAGTTTCATACAATCTAGCCTCTTCTCTTATTGCATCTGCTAACATCTGCGCATCAGCTACTAATCCTGCAATGGTCATAGCTGCATAATCTGTTATTTTGACGATTTTTTTAACTGTTCTACTAGCAATTAATGTACCGGCAGTTGCCCTTTTATCTGCAGCTAAAATAACTGCATTTTTTGTTATAAATCCAACAGTTGTTGTTCCATGAAAAGCCTTCAATGAATTTTCTTTATCAAATAATATCAATTCAATCCACCAAAACTCCTATGTTTCCTATACATTTAAATTTTTATATGGATATTGTTTTATAATGTCCTTCTTAAATACTTTTTTATAATATTATAAATAATTTTCAATAAGTCAATTAATATAAAAACATCAATTTTGAATATTTTACTACTCAAAAGTTAAATTAAATTTTACCTAAAAAGTCATTTCAAAAGAAATCGATATATAAACTTTTGCATTTAATAAATATAAACTAGCTATATTTTAACTGTAAAAAGTTTTAATTATACATAATGAATAGATATTAAGTTTTTTGTTTCCTTAACACAATTCGTTAGATATTTAATGTTAAGCGCTAAGATGTAAGAAAATAGCTAGGTGAACTTGACGTGAGCCCGAAAAGAATTGTAAAAAAATATTTTATTATCCTTGTTATAATTTCAGCATCCTTAGCTATAATAGGCCTTTTGCATGGAAATCTAACAAATATTACAAAAGCACAAACAGTAAGCGCTGTTCCACAAATAATTGCTTATAAGATAACAGGATCAGCAAATCTAAAGGATCCAGGAAGTGAAAGCTTTTGGTCTCAAATTCCTTGGACTGTTATACCTTTATCAGCTAATGTTCCAGGAGGAGGTCATACATCTCAAATAATGGTTAAAGCTGCGTGGAACGGAACATACCTATTTGTTTTACTCACATGGAATGTCACAAAACCAAGCCATCATCTTTCCAGTGTTTTCTCCCTTGGTGGGGGTCCCTTTGGTTATCCACCTCTATGGTATAACCAATCATCAAATTCATATGTTGTTGCACCTCCAAGAGTAGACGAAGAAACTATAGTAAAGAGCTATTATGTTAATTCAACATATTATAGTCAAGATAGAGTTGCAATGATGTGGTATTTAGGAGGCCAAAGTGGTACACCTAATGATTGTATGGTCGTCGGAGCAAGTAATGGAGGTGCTTTAGCTGCAGGCGGAGCTGCAAACATATGGGATTTCATGATGGGTGCAACATGGAATGGAACACAATTAGTAAGCCCAGCACTAGGTATGAGTCCAGTACCAGAATATACCTATTATAATTGGTGGAATCATAATGTATCGTTTACTGGAGTAAATTATCAAGCTCCTCCAACAGGTTTTGCATTAAATCTATATACAAATGCCTCAAATCTATATGAAGTAGGCCTTGGCACAGGATTATTCTACACTGATGTAGATACAAACCATACTAATCCATTTGATGTTCTTGCCGGAGCTTATAATACATCTCATACCTGGGTCGTTGAAATGGCAAGGCAAATGGGTTATGTACCAGGCGCAGGCCAATATGAAGTAAACTTAACTCCAGGCTCAACATATGATGTTGCCTTTGCTGTATGGCAAGGCTACCTTGGAGAAAATGCCTTCATCAAATCAATATCAACCTTTGTTCCATTAGTTATCAGTAACTCTTCACCAACAACTACTACTTCTCCTGTAACAAGTACTGTAAATATGACATTAGTATATACTGAGGTTTCAGCAATAGTTATAATGGTTGTTGCTGCAGTAATTTTATACTTTGCTCTTAGAAAGGGGTGAATCAAAATAATACACATATATTACAATCGTATATTAGCTTTTCGATACATTTTAAATTTCAGTAGGTGATAGGCATGGAAAATAAAGATGAAAAAGTTAATGATAAAATAGATATCGGTAAAAGAAACTTCCTCAAATTCTTATTAGCAGCAGGAACTGTTGTTGCTGTTGGAGGAGCTCTTGAGCCTGTATTTAAATATGCATTAAGCTATGAACAAACTGGATTAACCAGCTTTCCTAAAGTAAAAGTTGCCAATATTAACGATTTACAAGTTAATCAACCTATAACTTTTAACTATCCATTGGAAAATGAACCAAACTATTTAGTTAAATTAGGCCAACCAGCTGAAGGCGGAATTGGACCAAATAACGATATAGTCGCTTTTAGCGCTATATGTGAACATATGGGATGCATCTATCACTTTGAAACTTCATTAACTCCATATGGAGGACCTAATGTTCCTGGAGGTCATTGCCCATGTCATGGTAGCTTATATGATTATTTAGAAAAAGCAAAAGTTGTTGGAGGACCAGCCCCTTGCCCAGTTCCTATGGTACAATTAGTTCTTGATAGTTCAACAGGAGATATTTATGCTGTTGGAATGAATCCACCAACAATCTATGATCATGGTACCCCATGTGGAACAGATGTTACCGCCGATCTAACTGGAGGAACGCCAGTTAGTAGTTAGGTGAGATTTGATGTCAAAAAGTAAGGAAGGCTTTTGGAATAAATTTTTTGAAAGATTTGGTATAAAAAATATAGATGATATATTGAGACCAATACCCGAATTCTCTTTTAGACCTGATTACTGGCTAGGAGCATTACTAGTTGTAGGTTTTGTGATGCAAGGAATCACAGGTTTTCTACTTCTATTAAATTATATTCCAACCACAACAGATGCATATACCTCAACTAGCAATATAGTAAATAAAATCCCATATGGAAGTTTATTGCTTAATTTCCATTTATATAATGCATATGCAATAATATTCTTAGCATTTGTCCATATGTTTAGAAACTTTTGGCAAGGTACATATAAAAGACCGAGGGAAGGTATGTGGATTGTAGGAGTTATACTAGGTTTAATTACTTTAGGTTTTGGATTTACCGGCTATTTGCTACCATGGACTGTTCTTTCAAAATCAGCAACTGATGTGGGAATAGGCTTATTAAGTTATTTACCCTCATGGATGACTTCATGGCTACATACTTTATTGATTGGTAATGGTACAGATGCTGATGAATTACAAAGATTTTTTGATATACATGTTATACTACTTCCAATACTATTAGTTGTATTTTTAGGGTTGAAATTATTCATGTTCGAAGCACATGGAATGAGCGAGCCTCCAAAGAAGGGAGTTGTAGAAAATATAAAAAATGAAAGAAAAGGTATATCATGGTGGCCAAGAGGAGTTGAATATTTACTTGCAATATCGCTTTTCTACATAGGAGCAATTGTAATAATAGCAAGTGTTTTCCCTGTACCATTAGGCCCAATGTATACCCCTCAAGCAGCTTCGCAATACACTCCGGAACCAGATTGGTACTTCCTATGGATGTATCAAATAATAAAACAATCAATATTTGGAGGTGCAAATATCGTATATGGAATTTACTTAATAGGATTGCTATTCATTATTTTACTAATAGTTCCATTTATAGATAGAAGTCCGTTTAGACACGTCTCTGATAGACCAGTTATAATAACACTTGGTATGATGGTAGTATCTACATTAATATTCTTTACGATTTGGGCATACTTAACTCCAGGCCTAACAATACCCTTTACTCAAACATTAGAATTCTTAATCCCTATGTATGTAATAGAAGCAATTGGTGCTTACTTAGGTACAAGATCAAACAAAACAAAAACTAGTAAAAATATAATTAAAACTAAACCAAACACTGTTGCAGCAATTATAGCTCTATTATTGACGATTGTTGGAGGCGCATTATCAATAAACTTGATTGTTTCAAAAGACGTTGCATGGGGTATAGTTTTATTGCTAGGCTTTACTTTTATGATAGTAGAAATTATGAGAAGAAGTCATTCTGAGGTGTAAAATGATGAAGAGCTCTACTAAAGAAATTTTATTATTATTTGGTTTTTTGTTGTTAATAATATCTATGGCTATAAATATTTTTGGCCTAGTTAATACTCCTTCAGTGCCAACTAAAACTAATCCATATGATAATAGATTTGATGGAATATTCTTAGGCATGATATTAATAAACTTATCAATAATGTTTGGATTTTACTATAAATATGAGGAATTAACTCATGAAGAGCTTTCAAAATAAACATATAAATATTGATATTTTTATTTTTTCACTCATAATAGCATCTTATTTTATTCAATTTATTTCTATACAATTTTTTGTAAGGTTAGAGCCATATTTTATGGGAGCATTTACTTTACCAAGTATTGTAAATATAATAATATCTAAGCTTGCCTTAATATCAAGATATTTAATAGAATTATTAGGTATTGTAGGCTCTATATATTTTATTTTCAATAAAAATAAGATAATAAGTATTCTATCAATGCTTTATTTTATTTTAATGATAATACCATTTATTGTAATATCATATTCACAAAACATATACATAAACTATGTAACAAACCCATTTGGATTAACTTTAATTTCTATGTCTTCCTTGATACCATCTTTAGCTATTTTATTAGATTATAAAAAGAACAAAAATTACTTTTCAACTTTAGCAACAAAATTAATCTTTGGCATATCAATGCTTTTGTCTTCCTTGTTCTTTATTTTAAACTATACATCTTCATTTACCTTTTTATATCCACCTATAGAACTTTATCCAATTTCATTAATATTTTTCTCTTTAGGATTTATTATTTTCACATACATGGCTTTAAAGAAATCCAACAAATATGCAATAATCGCATCAGCAATAATTTCATTATTGCTAATAATCCCTTTAATCTATTATTCCTTTACCAATACACTCTTTAAATTCGTCTTCAATATGTCTATGCAAACTGCATTAGGAATTGCAGTCCCATTGCCTTATTTCAGCTTCCTGTATTTTATAATTCTGTTTATCTTTTTAATAGGTTTATTCAATATTAAGAAAAACTATCATATGTTTTTTGCATCTATAGCATTAATAGGCATCTTTACAAGCGCATACTTAATATCAGATACAATGTATATGTTTTTAATATATTTATTCACTATGATCTTTATAATAAGCTTTGAAAAAATATAATTTTAATTACATTTTTTCTTATATTCCCTTATAAAATAATTAAGAGATTTACCGGCTATTGTATTTAATTCTCCTGTATATTCTTTAGCCTTTTCGTAATCACCAATTAAATTATAATATTCAACCTGTATTGCTATCACAGCAGCCAGTTGGTCTTTCATATTTAATTTATCAAAAATTGTCCTTGCCTCTTCAAGATATTCTCCTACATTATTTGTTAATCTCTTATCTATTAATATTTTGGATTTATACATTAATGCATATGCCTTAGATTCTTCATCAATTCCCTCTAGCTTATTTATAAAGTTCATTGCCTCATCGTAACGATTTGAAGCTATAAATGCTGATATTAAGTTTATATAAGTAGCTTTTAAAAGATCTTTGTTTCCATCATTTTTTAATAACATCCAAGATTTAATAAGCGAATTTATTGCTAGCGAATATCTACCTAGGTTTATCATAATAGCTCCTTGATTAACTAGAGACTTAATTAGCAATAACCTAGACTCTTCATCAAGGTTTTTTATCTTAAATAAATAATTCGAGGATTCTATAAAATTATTTGCAGCTTGAATTAGCAGCCCATCGTTCATTAACTTAATTCCTTCATCAAACTTCCTTCTGGCTAAATTTAAATATTCCGAATCCATACTCATTGCTTACCCTCATCTTTCTTAGCTTTATCATTGTTTATGCTCTCTTTAAGTTCTTTCTCTACTTCCATCTGACCCTTTTTAAATTCTCCAACCGCCCTACCCAAGGCTCTTGCTATTTCGGGTATTTTAGTAGCGCCTCCAAACAATATGGCTATTACAACAATAACGATAAGCCAATCTATTAAACTATCTAGCATGATTCTTACCTCCTCGTAAATTTATTATAATCTAAGAGTACTTATATCTTTATAGGATTAACTAATTATATTAATTGATAATCACATTGAAGTTTTAAGAATTATACTTGCTTTATAATCAAAATTATAATTCCTATTTCAAGAAATTATTTAGGGGTTAGCAAAAAATGCAAAGTTCCAATTCAATACTCAATGAATATTATAAGTATTTTAATGAATTATTAAGGAGACTTTTAATACCAGCAATCTTTTTTATTGTTATATTAATACTAATAATGTTTTTTAAGTTCAATAAAATAGAAATACATAAATTTTATATGTATTATCCATTTCCTTCGTTAACTAATAGTACGAGCGTAATGATACTCAAAAAGATAAAGGACTTTATGTTACCTAAGAACATGGTCTTAATATCAGTTAATGCATTTGATCCTATTATAGGTAGCTTATATACTTCATCCCTAATATCAGCAATAGTTACCTCTCCCTTATGGATCTATGAAATATATGCTTTTATTTTTCCTGCCTTAACACAAAAAGAAAGAAAAGCTATAAATATGTTTATAATACCATCAATAATATTATTTATTTTTGGTGCCTTATTTTCATATTTTATTATTCTTCCAGCCCTCTTTAGATTTATGTATTATCTAGACCTTGGATTAGGTGTTCTACCTAGCCTAAGTATAAGGGCTTTTATTTCTACAGTTTTATCTTTTGTATTATTGGTAGGAATCTCTTTTGAATATCCTATAGTTATAATGGCATTAACCTACGTAGGTTTTGTTGATTACAAAACGTTACTAAAATATTGGAGATATGCTATAGCATTATCATTTATTATCGCTCTAATAATATCTCCAGGTGCAACAGGAGGAATTATAGAAATTACTATAGGGTTAACCTTAAGCGGGCTATATTTTTTAGGAGTGTTAATCTCCAAATATCTTTTAAGAAAATAAATTTGGATTTAAATATAATTATTAATAAATCAAATAACTAATGTGTTTTTAGCTAAGTCTTCTGCTGCCTTTTCATTTAAGCCGGTTTCTCCTAAAATTGTATATCTTTCAGGTCTAATACTGACGGATTTGACAAGAGATTGTATTATTTCTTCTTCCGACACTCCTAACTCTTTTGCATTTACTGGCGCTCCAACAGTTTTTAATAAATTCCTTATTTTCTTCCAATCTTTTCCATGCAAATAAGACATCATTATAGTACCAACTCCTACTGCTTCACCATGAAGAGGAGGATTCTTGCTTATCATTTCTAATGCATGCGCAAAAAGATGCTCAGAACCACTTGCTGGTCTAGAACTTCCGGCTATACACATAGCCACTCCGCTGCTTACCAATGCTTCCAACAATACCCTTATCCCATCTTTGCTTCCAACGCCAATTTCTTTTGCATAAGAACTTACATGTCTAGCACTCATTAATGCAAGGCTTGCTGCATAATCAGCATAATATTCTCCCTTCAATTTATGAGCTAAGCGCCAATCTAATACAGATGTATATTTTCCAATTAAATCTCCAAATCCAGCAACATTATATCTCCTAGGGGCTGATAATATAACATTTACGTCAATAAGAATTAATTTCGGAGGTTTCGCTGGTTTAGAATGAAAACGATCAAATCCTCTTAAAGTTACGAAAGGGCTTGTTATTCCATCATGGCTTGCTGCAGTTGGTACACTAATGAAATTTTTTTCTAAATTCATAGCTATATATTTTGCCAAGTCTATGCTTCTCCCACCACCAAGTCCTAATAATATATCAAACCTATCTTTAGAGACCTCTTCTGATAGACTCAATGCATAATCAACTGTAGGACTACCTGCTATTTTATATGATACTGAAAATCCTTTATCTTCTAGACTTTCTTTCACCTTATTAAAATATTTGTTATAAACATTAGGACCTGTCAATATTAAAACAGATTTCCCTTTGTTAAATATTTGAAGGACTTGCTCCCCTATATTGTCTAATATATCTTCCCCTATTATAATTCTCTGAGGCAAATCTATTGAATGCTTACTAATCATATTCAAGGCCCAAAAATATAAGAAAAAACGGGAATAAAAAATATGATCTAATCTAAAATTTAATCGCTTGATTCCTTGCTGCTTGATTCTTCTTCTGATGATTTACTGCTTGGACCTTTTCCTCCAGCACTGCTCTTCTTAGCTGCAATCATATCGTCAATCCTTAATATTAGACTTGCAGCATCAGTTCCTGCCTTGATAGCATTTGCTTTAACTCTCATAGGTTCTAAAACTCCCTTGGACCACATGTCTACAATATTACCTGTTTCAATCTCTATACCATACCATTTCTTTGAATTATCTGAATGAGCACTTCTTAGCTTCATTAATATGTCTATTGGATCATGACCAGCATTAAATGCTATTGTTTGAGGTAGAGCTTCTAATGACTTTATGAAAGATTCTACTGCTATTTGTGTCTTTCCGGGTACACCTTTTGACCATTCCCTTAAGCCTTTTGCTAACTCTTCTTCTGTAGCCCCTCCTCCTGCTACAATTTTACCATCAATAACTGCATCTGCTACTGCACTTAAAGCATCATGAATTGCTCTATCAGCTTCTTCTACTAATCTTTCAAATCCTCCCCTTATTAATATTGTTACGCTCTTTGGATTCTTTGCTCCTTCTACAAATATCATCTTATCGTCTCCAATTTTCCTTTCTTCTACAGTTTCAGCATATCCTAAATCTTCTGGCCTTAAATCGTTTAAATTGGTAACTATTCTTGCTCCGGTTGCCTTTGCAAGTTTCTCTATATCACTTCTCTTTACTCTTCTAGCTGCTAGTATACCTTTCTTAGCTAAGAAGTGTTGAGCAACATCATCAATTCCTTTTTGTGTAATAACAACATTTGCTCCTGATGCGGCTATCTTTTCTACCTTTTCAGCTAGCATCTTTTCTTGTTTGTCTAACAATTTTTTCATTGATTCAGGCGATGATAAACTTATTTCCATATCTAATTCAGGCTTTTCTATTTCCAAAGATGCATCCAATAGCGCTATCTTTGCATTCTTAACAACTTTTGGCATATCTGGATGGACAACTTCTTTATCAATAACTATTCCATTAATTAGTGATGTGTCTAAAAGGCTTCCCCCATACTTTTTGACTATTTGTATGTTATTTAAGTCAACAAAATATTTACCATCTCTTTGTTCAGCAATAGCTCTAATGGCATCTACTGTTATGTTTGCAAAATGATCTTTTGCTTCAGATACTGCTTTACTATTAAGACTTGTTTTAGCAACTAATACTAATTTTTCCCTATCATCAATACTAATTGGTTCTGCTATATTGTTTAGTATTTCTATGGCTTTCTGTAAAGCTTGTTTGTAACCATTAATAATTATTGTTGGATGTATATTCTTTTCTAATAATAATTCAGCTTCTTTTAAAAGCTCGCCAGCAAATATTACAGATGTTTTTGTTCCGTCCCCAGCCTCTTCATCTTGACCTTTGGCTACTTGAACAAGCATCTTTCCGGCTGGGTGCTGTAAATCCATTTTATCTAATATAGTTGCACCATCATTTGTAATTGTTATATCTCCTAAGCTATCAACCAACATTTTATCCATTCCTTTAGGTCCATAAGTTGTCTTGAGGATTTCAGAAATAGCTCTGGCTGCCATTAAATTATTTCTTACAGCTTCCTTTCCATAAGATCTTTCAGTCCCTTCTTTTAATATTATAACAGGTACTCCCATATTCTCAATAGGCATCGACATCTTAGTTTCACCCTATCTAATCAACTGCCGAGAATCTTATGTGAGCAAGCTTCTATATAAACTTTTCGTATCTATTTAATATGTTTTTTAAATAATAAATTAATAGCTATTAATTTCTCTGCCAAAAATTTACCTCAAGTTGTTCCATAAACAAATTTTCCTTTAATATAGTTTGTTTATTATAATTAAAATTCTTTAAACATTTATCCTGATCAAACTTAGATAAAGATGATTTTAAAATTAATATATTCTTAGATTTTAGAGATGATAAGCAAACTTTTTCATGATTATTTTCTTCTTGCCATGATTTAACAATCCACTCATCATCTATCTTATCATTTGAAGGTAAATATGGAGGGTTAACTATAGATAAGTCATATAAACCTCTTAAACAAAATGTTCCATCACATCTAATAACTATGCTGTTCCCTTTATTTTCCATTTCTATGACTTTTTTGGCTGCCATTACTGCATAAGGTGATATATCTATTGAGATCAAAACCTTAGGATTAAAGATTTTTTGAGCAGCTATAGATAAAATGCCAGATCCTGTACCAATATCTATAATCCTTTCGAAAACATATCCTTTGTTCTTAAGATAAAGCATTGCCTTTATGATTAATAGAGTATCATCAGAAGGTTTATAAACATGCTTATTATCAATAATTTTTATATCGCCTAGTTCTGTTGAGATATTAATATATCTTTCCTTCAAGCCTAACACCTTTAATCATAATACATCATTTGCAATTTTCTTATAACATTTTCATTAATCATAATGCTAAGAGAAGCATATAAGTTTCACTAAGAATTAGATAAAAGGTAAGGCTCCTTAATATGAAAGAAGTTAAAGAAATAAATGTTATTGAAAATAAGCAATACCTTGCATAGCTTTATATATCAATCCCCTTATAAGGACATTTAAGAATATAGATAAAAGGGATTAGACTACTTAAATTATGCGGAAGAGAGGCGAAAATAGATGGGTCAGAGGGCTCCTCAGAGAAAAGAGAGCGAGCATGTAGCGGCTGTAGAAATAGAAGCAGTTATATTGGATTATATGGAAACAGGTTACTATATGGATCCTCATCCATGGCATAAGGAAAAACCTGTTGCTCAAGCCATTGGAGTAAGAAAATTCACGCTTTTAGATGGGATCCCATTAGGAAATAAAGTAGAGCCATTAGATGTTGTAACATTAGCAAGAGAAACAGTAAAAACTATAAATGAGCCATTAGATCCAACGGGAAAAAGGTTCAGACCATTTGATGTTTCATTAGCATGTATACCTGGAGCTGATAAAAAGATTTATTGTACAACAGTAAATCCAGTTTCACAAAGAATTTCAGATTTAATTGATATCTCACTATCAGATCCAAGTAGTAGTTTGGTTTATTTAAGGAGCCCCTCTGATCTTTCCAAAGTTGCAAAAGAAAGAGGCCTCTCAGAGAAAATACTTGTTGTACCTAGAACTCCTATATCATATAAAGATATATCAGAGATTGCAAAAAGAAACCTCCAAGAAGCTGTTAGATTCATAATTAAAAGTAATGAAAAGCTTTTTATAGAATTCTTTAACATTGCAGAACCCATAAATATAAGATTACATTCAATCGAGTTGCTAAAAGGGGTTGGTAAAAAGACTCTTAAGACATTGCTTGAAACAAGAGAAAGAAAAAAGTTCAGCAGCTTTGATGAAATTAAAAAGATATTAAAAGTTGATCCAATTGATATATTATCTGACAAGATATTGGAAGAAATAACAAACCAACCAAAATACTATTTGTTCGTAGAGCCTAAAGAGCCAAATGTTCCCTATCTAAACTATTTAGATACAATGAGAAGAAGCCTTTATCAAAAACAAAACAAGGCTGAGAAATAAATTGAGTTATGAAGATTTTTATTTAATTTGTAAAAAAATTAATAAAAAAATTGAATTTAAAGCCATTAAAAAATTATCACAACATTTTTTGCTAGATTGTGATTCAATAAAGGTATTTTATGATAATCTTGTAAAATATAAAAATCAAGATTTTCTTGAAATTGGAACTGGAATAGGTACAATAACATTTCCTATATCGCTTATTGCAAAGAGAGTTATTACAGTTGAGATAGATAGAAGGTTCTCGTATTTAAAAAAAGAGCTTCCAAATAATGTAGAAATTGTATTTGGGGATGGATTAGAATTTGTTAAATCAACAAGAATACCTATACTAATATCTAATATGCCATATAGTATATCTTCAAATTTATTAATCAATTTATCAAAAAATAATAATATAAGACATTCAGTATTAGGTATGCAAAAAGAAGTAGCTGAGAGGATAACCGCAAAGCCTGGAGAAGAAAATTATGGAAGATTGAGTGTAATAATGCAGCTCTTATTTAACATAAAAATTGTTGCAACTATACCTTCAGAAAAGTTTTTCCCTAAACCTAAAGTTGATAGCTCAATAGTAGTTATAGAGAGGATGAATTTATGGAAAGATGAATTTAATCTATTGGAGAAATTTACTTCTTGCCTTTTTTCTCAAAAAAATAAAAAAGCTCAAAAAATAATAAATAATTGCCTAGGTAATATTGGACAAATAAGAAGTAATTGCTTGCAAGATAATAATAAAAGAGTTAAAGACTTAACACCAAAAGAAATATTGTGCCTTTTATTTTATAAATAAATTATATGTCATATAAAGAAATACGTTTAAGCACTAATGAACAACTATTAATAGGATTAAATTAACTAGGTGAATTCTTAGTGGCAAGAATACCGCCAGAATTATGCGCACAATGCAAAGGATATAAAAAGCTCTGCGGACTACCAAAATGCCCAATACTAGAAGAGTTTAGAGCCCGTGTAAATTCCTCATTAAAGATCTCTAATAAAGATGTCAACGGCTCTACTCCCCCAAGTGGGATTATAGGCGAGTATGGATATCCTAAGGTTCTATTCCATTATATGGTACCACCTGGGCTAAGCGGAGACAAAGCTAAATATACAGATAACCCAGTTTTATGGTCTATTAAAAAAGAGCCTTTGGATAACATAGTAAAAATGAGGAGTGAATTAGTTTCTGCAACTATAATGGTTGATATTAATAGACCTTGGGAATTATATCAAAATGAAATAGGACTTGCTATAATATCAGAAAGACCTGTAGATAGTGAAGTCCTTCTTAAGAAAGAACCATTACCTAAGCTTTCATTTGATGGTATAACAAAACCAATAGGTCCTAAGGCGCCAGCTGAAAAAATAATAGTAAGAGATAACCCTAAGTTAAATATAACCACAGAAAAAATTATTTGGGATGATTTGAAGGCAGAAAAAGCAATATGGAAGATTTATTCATCAGGGATAGATATTTATACTATTCAAAACATGCTTAGTCTTGGTTTTTTAGGAAAAGTAAAGAATAGGAGATTAGTACCAACCAGGTGGTCTATAACTGCAGTAGATGATATAATTTCAAATGAGCTTAGAAAGAAGATTCGTGACTTTAATGAGATAAATGCTATCATGGCATTTGAAGGAGAATATCTAAGCAATAGATTTCTTATTATTTTCATTCCAGGAGAGGGAAGCTTTGAATGGATAGAAGTTTGGCATCCTTCATCTATTTGGACCAAATATGCAACTAAGCCCATAATAGATAAAGTAGAAGAGGATGCTTTAGGCAGAGTTTCAAATATGGATGGTGGATTTTCTGCAGCAAGACTTTCTGTTTTAGAATATTTGTATAAAATTAAAAGAAAGGCTAATGTAATTATACTAAGAGAAATATTGCCCACATATTATGCGCCAGTAGGAAATTGGCATATTAGAGAAACAGTTAAGAACTCATTGTTAAAAGATCCTATCATTAAAACTAATGATATAAGAGAAATAATTTTGTATATAAGAAATTGGGTCAGAGCTAATCCAAATGATGTTATAGAAAAAAGTGAATTATTGAATTTAAAAAAGAGAAAATTAACAGAGTTTATGAATAATGATTAATTTATATTAAATTACTTATATTTTATAGAGAAGGTAGGATAACTAGTTATAACTTTTCCAACTTATATTATTATGGGGGAAAGGCTTGTCAAAAGAGTCTATAGAAAAAATAGTTTTTCCAGAAATACATGCTGTTACATATAAACCCAAATCGGAATGTGAATTCTTTAGCGTAATAGAAAAAGAAGGATCGTATTATGCAAAATGTAAGTTTCTAGATTCGATGATAACGAAGAGCAAAATAAGTAAATGCGAAAAAGATTATAAAACATGTCCATATAGAAAACTCGGTTTAAAAACCCTAGAAAATCAATAATAATTTACAACATCAATTTTATCTTTTATTGTAAAGAAATTAATAGTAAATTTAGTAAATTATTAATCTTTATAAATCATGGTTCCAGATTTTTCTTCATATACTTCTCTAGCATTATCTAGGCTTCCTATTATTGCTTTATTACCAGTTGATTCTACGAACTTAATAGCTGCTAGTATCTTTGGTCCCATAGACCCTTCAGGAAACTCATTTTTCTTATATAAATCCTTTAATTCGTCTACACTTATTTTATCAAGCCACTTTTCGTCTTTCTTACCATAATTTATTGCAACCCCTTTTACATCAGTTAATATTATAAACTTATCTGCCTTGATCTTTGTTGCTAATAAGGAACTTGCCAAATCTTTATCTATAACAGCTTCAACTGGAACATAATTATTTCCTTTTTTAATAACTGGAATTCCTCCTCCTCCAACTGATATGACTATATATTTATCTTTTATTAATTTTTCAATTACATCAATTTCTATAATGTCTACTGGCATCGGGCTTGGTACTACTCTCCTGAATCCACCCCTTGGATCTTCTTTAAAAACCCAACCATATTTCTTTGATAAAATTTCTGCTTGATCTTTAGTAAAATAGCTACCTACAAACTTTGTTGGGTGTGAAAATGCCTCATCATTTTCTAATACTAACGTTCTAGTTAAAACTGGAACTGCTTTTCTATCTGGTAAATATAATGAAAATGCATTTTGAAGCATATAGCCTATCCAACCCTCAGTCATTGCATCTGCAATATCAATAGTTAGAGCTTTCTCAGGATTTGATGCTTGCATTACCTCCAATAAATATCCAACCTGAGGACCATTACCATGAGTTAAAATTAGTTCATCATTTTCTTTTATAATACTTGATATTATTTCAGCTGCATCTTTTATATTTCTCCATTGTTCATCTACGGTTCCCTTATCACCTTTCTTTAATATTGCATTGCCTCCTAATGCTATCAGTAGCCTCATTTAATTTCCACCTAATCCTGCTGAAGACGTGATATATCATTTACAGCAGAGTATTAAATTTTTACCAAAACAATTACATCCCACATTAAAGGAAAGTCTTTATATATTATAAGTTATAGTTTAATAAATCAACTTAACATAACTATTTCTTTGTATTATAATATACTCTAATCATTAAATATTAAATATATATCTTTAAGATATTAAAAATTAATAATTTCTTTATATTAATCTAAAAAATATTTTAAATACTTATAATAATATATATAAAAATTAATTTAAATACTTATAACCTGATAGAGTATAATATACTACAAAGAATTAGTAAGTGGGGATAAGGGTGAGTAAAGTTAATAGGAAAAGTGAGCAAGGAAAGGGATCAAAAAATTTTAATATGAAAAATCTTATGGAAATTTTAAATAATAAATTTGGAACTATTATAGCTATAATTTTAGCTGTAGTAATCACAGCAGTAACTGTTTACATTAGGCTAATTCCTGCAAAGCTGTATGGTATAAATGTATTAAATGGAAACGATCCATGGATATTATATTGGCTATCAAACTATTTCTATCATAATGGATTCAATTTGGCAGGACTTAAAGATGTGAAGCTATTCTGGTATCCAGAAGGAAGAAACTTTTTAAGAACAGAATATTTAGGAGGAGCAATGATAATAGCTTTTGTAACGAAATACTTTACCAGTAAATTTGGTCTTACTGTTATTCAAACATTATCTCTTCAGCCAGTTTTTATGGCTGGCTTGAGTACTATTGCCCTATTCTTTGCGATATGGAAATTAACAAATTCAAGGATAGCAGGATTAGTATCTTCATTTGCATTTGCATTCTATCCAGGTGCTTTTTTGTTTAAAGCCTTCGCAGACTATCCGGGAAAAACAAATGCAGGTCTTGCCTTCTTCTCATTATCCTTTTTATTTTTAGCATTAGGATATAAATCTTTCAAAAGAATAAGATCATTGGTCTACTTATTTGTTGGAGGATTAATAGCTGGAGCCGTATCATGGATTTGGGGAGGATATGATTATATAACGCTTTTGATATCTCTAATTTTGGTATTAGACCCCTTCATATCAAAGCCTAATTTTAACAATTGGCTTAAACATCTCTTTTTATCTATAGGATTTGCTATACCAGTCATTTTATCTCCAGCAGCAGGATTACATTATTTTATAAAAAGTCTAGGCCTTGCTATACCAATACTGCTTATAGTTTATTTAATAGAAGCGTATATGGATAAATTGCCATTAAACAAGCTAGGTATAACTAAGAATTTTAGCTATAAAGTTCATATATGGGTTATTATAGCTGGAATTGCAATAATTGGGGCAGCAATTTATTCAGATATCCTATCATTCCCCTCTAGAGTGTTGCTTGCATTAGGAGTTACACCTACTTCATCTGTGGTTGCACTTACTGTTGCTGAGTATTCAGGTACAACTCTATCTTCTATATTTCAATCATATGGACCTGTTATTTTTGTCTCTATAATAGGTTTGTTTGTATTAATTTATTATTTAATTAAAAAGAAAATAGGAATAGCAAGTGAAACACTTATAGTTGCGTTTTTCATAGCAGCGTTCCTATTTTTATATGGTAATGTCAATGAATCTTATTTCTTAGCGTCTGCAAATTATTTCTTTGATATAACAGCAGGAATAACTATTGGTTTGTTATTAGCATTCAAAAAAGAAACCAGTGTTAGAAAAGGAAAACAAATCAAGACTAGTAACGAAATAGATACAACAGCATTAATAATAGCAGTATTTTTGGGAATAATTATCTTAGGTTTTGGGGTCTATTATGCATACCAAGATTATGCATCTATGCAATATATGGCTCCGGCACTGAGCACAGGTTGGATGCAGCCATTTACATTGCAAACAGCTTCTGGAACAAAAATTGTCGTACCTATAAACAATGCATGGGATATGGCATTGAATTACTTAAAGCAAAATACGAGTAATAATTCGCTTGTAATAAGTTGGTGGGATTATGGTTATTGGATAACAGTGAATTCTAATAGAACCACAGTTGCTGATGGTGCTACATTAAATGGTACACAAATACAAGTTTTGGCAAGTATATTAACTGGTAATGAAGATGAGGCATCTGCACTATTAAATTACTTACATGCAAAGCCTAACAATACTTACCTTTTGACATACGATGTATTTGTGGGCATGTATCAAAACTCCACAGGGCAAGTTGTTATGTTTCCATACCCAAATATAATAACTCTTAGCTCAACTTCACAATTCTATGCAATTACATATGGTATGGGAGATATAGCAAAATCTTATCAAATGTTAAGAATTGCATATAAAGTTAATCCATTTTTGTCTTCACCATTATTTACAAACTATACTTCGGAAACAACATATCAAGGTGCAACATTTATTCAATTCCCAGGATTTATAGGAAGTCCTTCCCAAAATGTTACAAATGTATTGAATACATTAATTTATAGCATGATGCTAAATGGAATTGTTGACTTAAAACAATATGGGGTATTTGGACAAGGTGCAGGATTTCTAGAAAATGCAACCAACTTTACTCCTACAGCTATTGCATATGCAACTTCATCAGGCTTTGTTCCACAGCCTATAACTCCAACCCCATTACATCAATTCGCTCCTGTAGCAATTTTTGTTTCAAACCCAGTTAACATAAATAATGGAAACTCTGTTTATTTCTATAGTGTTATAGTATTCTTATACAAATGGATAGGATAATCTTTTCCATCTGATAAATTTTTTCTTTTTTAAGATATTTTTCATTAAGAGAATAATTTATTTCTTTAGATAAACAAAAATAGTACTATTTTTTACATTTCTTTGGTGTGTAAAATGCCCTGGTCAATATTGGAATTACTTAGAAATGATCCAGATAAACTAAAAGAAAGCATTAAAAAAAGGCAAATGGATACAAAAATAATTGATGAAGCATTAGAACTTGATAATAAGTGGAGAAGAGTTTTGACAGAAATCAATGAGTTAAGACATAAACATAACCAGGTAAGCAGTTCAATAGCGAAAGCAAAAAATGATGAAAAAAAGAAGCTTCTTGAAGAAGCAAAAGAATTAAGAAATCAATTGGAAAATGCCGAGAAAGAACTTAATGAAATAGAGGAAAAAAGAGATAAGATGCTGAGAAATCTACCCAATATCGTTTTAGACGATGTCCCTATAGGAGGAGAAGAGGCAACAGTACCAATAAGATTTTGGGGCAGAGCAAAAGTTTACAAAGAATAT
The DNA here is from genome assembly GCF_000317795.1 of Caldisphaera lagunensis DSM 15908. Taxonomy (NCBI): domain Archaea; kingdom Thermoproteati; phylum Thermoproteota; class Thermoprotei; order Acidilobales; family Acidilobaceae; genus Caldisphaera; species Caldisphaera lagunensis. The sequence goes on along the minus strand of NC_019791.1, from coordinate 1,321,605 downwards.
TTAGATCAATTTAAAGAACAAACTGAAAAATATGGGTTTAAGCCTGATTATGAAATAATCGATTATAAACCTATAGGCCATGCTGATGTTCTTGAAAACGTTTTAAAATTAGGAGATACATTAAAGGCAGGGGAAGTTTCTGGTTCAAGGTTCTATTATCTATTTGATGATATAGTATGGCTTGATTTTGCATTATTGTTTTATGCAATAGATAGGCTCACATCTAAGGGATATACATTAGTATTACCACCTTATATGCTAAGATATGATATAATTAACTCAGTAATAGATTTAGCTACTTTCCAGGATGCTATATATAAAATTGATAACGAAGATTTATACATGATCGCAACTGCTGAACATCCAATAGCAGCTCTATACTATAATGAGGAATTGTATGATGACGAGTTACCTAAAAAATATGTTGGATTTAGTCCAGCATTTAGAAAAGAAGCAGGAGCTGGAAATAGAGATTTAAAAGGTATATTTAGGGTACATCAATTCCATAAAGTTGAACAATTCATATATTCACTTCCAGAAGACAGCAAAAAATATCATGAAGAACTAATTATGAACTCTGAAGAAATCTTCCAAGGATTAGGATTACCATATAGAGTTGTTAACATAGCTTCTGGAGACTTAGGAGCTTGTGCTGTAAAGAAATATGACCTAGAAGTATGGATGCCAGGACAAGGGAAATATAGGGAAATGGTTAGCGGGAGTAATTGTACAGATTGGCAGGCTTATAGACTCAATATTAGGCTTATTAGAAGAAAAGGCATGATTAGAGATTATGTTCATACGCTAAATAGTACCGGCATTGCATCAACAAGAGCTATAACAGCTATCTTAGAGAATTACCAGCAACCTGATGGATCTGTGATAATACCAAAAGTTCTTAGGAAATATTTAGAACCTTTTGAAAAGGCTCCTAAAGACGTTATTATACCTAGAAATAAAAGACCTTAACATTTAATAGTTATTTAATTATTTCTTTATACCCCAAATAAAAATTAATTTATATTTTAATTTTAAATTATTCTAAATTAATACAATAGACAGAAGTCTAACTTTACTAGGGCTCCTCTTTATAAGGCTTAGTCGCATATATATTAAACGGGTGAAAGAAGTGAGCCAAGAAATATATACTGGAAAAGAGTTCAAGAAAAATAAAATAGAATTCAAAATAACCAAAGATGATGAAATAAAACTCGATTGGTATACCGTATCAGTCTTTGCAGAAGGAGCATAAAATAATTTTTAATGCTATTTAGATAAGATTAATCTTTCGCTATCAAAAGTCTTTATGGAAATATATATACCTAGCAATGTAAAACCTATCATAACTAGGAAATTTATACCCATATTTAGATATTGTCCTAACACAAAATTTGAAACAGCAAGCGCTGCATGAGTGAAAGGAATTACTAGCAATATATCCTCTATATAATAAGGTAGTCTTTGGATATCAACAAATAAAGTACTAAAGTAAATACCCAATGCCACCATCATAATTAAATAAGACATAGCCTGTGCAGATCTTACAGAAGAGCTCCTTAACACTATTGGTGTTATTATAGCAGCAGTCATTACTACTAACAATGCACTTACGGAAAAAGTCACCAATATTAAGCCAGCAGTTAATTTCAATTCTCCTTGTGCTATCATTGATAAATAAATAATAACTCCTAAACTATCTGCTATTGCAGTAATTAAGCCTATTATTACTGATGCAATCATTTTACCAATTATTAAACTGGTCTTTGAAGAAGGTGTTGAAATTAGGGTCTCTAAAGTTTTTCTTTCTTTTTCTCCAAGAATACTATCACCCATAAAAACAATAGCTGGATTTGCTACAAAAAACAAAGAAAACTCTAGTAATCTTGCTGAAAGACTTAGCTCTACTTGAGCTGCACTAGCAGGCTTTCCTGATGGCAAATAATAACCTGTAAATATATTGATAGGGTTTAGGAAATTATTTGTATTTATTTTTATTCCTGATATATTTGATAATTTTTGTACCCTATTTGTGACAATATTATTTTCTAATTGAGTTATTATAGATTCTATTATAGATTCAACTTCGCTACTTTGAAGGCTTCCTACTAAACTTTTCAAATAAACTGTGCCTACTCCGTCAATACTTGATATATTTTCATAGAAACCCTTAGGAATAATTAATAACAAGTTATAAACACTACTGGGCGTTTCATTTGAAATTGTAACATTAACTCTTAATCCATTAATCTTAGAATATTGAATCAATTGATATGAAATATATTTAGCAATATTGTTTGAATTGTTATCCAATACTTCTATATAAACTGTTGTTGTTTGAGTTTGTGTTAATCCACTAGCTAGCAAAGCTATTGCTGGTAATCCTATAAATGGTATTAATATCATTGCTGCAAGAGTCTTTCTATCCCTGCTCAAATCTAAGAGTTCCTTCCAAATTATTGCCTTAGATTTCATATTTTTCACCAACAGCTTTAATAAACGCTTCTTCAAGATTTACGGATTTAAATTCCTCAATGGCCGCTTTTACTGATCCTGAATATAGAACAGTTCCATATGCAATAAAGCTCACGTTATCTGCTAACATCTCTGCCTCAGACATGTTATGAGTGGCTATAACAAATGTCGTTCCACTATTAGACATGGTTTTAATCAGTTTTCTTACTTTATATGCAGAAAAAACATCTAAACCATTGGTAGGTTCATCAAGCAAAACAAGCTTAGGATCATGCATCATTGCCCTTGCTATTAACAACCTTTTTTTCATACCATTACTATATTCACTAGCTTTTCTTGATAAATCTTCATAGCTTAATTCAGAAATTTCAGCTCCATGTTTAATATATTTTTCAGCTAAACTCTCATTTCCATTGCTATATATTAAGGCGAATAACTTTAAGTTTTCAAAGCCAGTTAGTCTATCATAAGGAGAGGAGTCTTCTGGAACATAACCTAAATACTTTCTAATTTCATTCTGATTTTTTGATGGATCGAAACCCATTACCAATAATTTTCCTGAGTCATATTTTAATAATCCTGCAAGTATTCTAAAAAGAGTTGTCTTTCCTGCTCCATTATGCCCAGCTATTACATGAATCTCTCCTTTCCTTATTTTTAGATCAATTCCTTTTAATACTTCTTTTTTACCTATTTTTTTATATAATTTTTCTGCAATTATTGAATATTGGGTATTATTGTCTATAGGAACCTCAACTGTTTTACTCATTATGTAATTCACTAATATACTCTGAGAAACCTGAAAATTATTAGTATTAATGAAACAAAGGTGCTATATATTGGAAGGGGAGGGAACCAATTTAAAAGAGTTCTTAGCAAAATATGGAGAAAGAGGGTATTACGTATTAAAGTCCCTCCTCGATGCCTCAAAAACTTATAAAAAAGCAAAATTAGGTGATTTTGATCTAAGGGATGTAAAAGATTTCCTTATAAAATATGGCCTAGATTATAACCCAGTTCCTCTATTAGCAAAACTTGAAAAAGAATATGAAATAATAAGAACTACATATAAATCTGGATCTCAGCACTGGTGGAACATAATAGATAAACAATCTTTAGAAGATGCTTTATATAGCTATGATGGTACATCAACTAATAACGAAGATCCAAAACTTAAGTTGCTTAAAATACAGTTCTACAGCCTAGATCCTGAAAGAATTTTGAACATATTAGAAAAGATGTCAAAAAGAAAAAAGATAACAGAAGATGAAAAAAAGGAGCTTAGAAAAATAGCATTTAATGACCTACCTAGAATTGTTGAATTTCTAACTAAAGCAAAGTCGGAGTATGAAGACGAGCTTATAAGCGAAATTGATATTGCTGAAAAGATAATTGATATTGCTGAAGGCTTAATAATAGGATCAAATAAAAGCTCTGTAAAGAAAAATGTGTTTAAAGAAATAGAATTTGAAAATGAAGGCTAGCTTAAATATTTTATTACCTCATTTGTGCTTAATGATTTGGGGAAAGTTCTTTTATGTTCACTATTTTTATTCATATCAAAAACTTTTTGTATTATGTCTAAACTAATTCCAGTCATTTCTGATGCTTCTTTTAAAGAATACCCCTTATCAATAACTGAATATATTATCAAATCTATCTGATCGTATGAAATACCTAATTCTTTTTCTGCAAGCTGACCAACCCATAATCTAGGACTGCTAGGTTTTAATGCAACATTATCTGGTACTCCTAGTTTTTGGGCTAATTTTCTTACTTGAGATTTAAGCAAAGAAGATATTGGTAATAAATCAACTCCTCCATCTCCATATTTAGTAAAATAACCAACAAAGCTCTCGCTCCTATCTCCAGTACCTAAAACTAACATTGACATTTTGTTAGCATAATAATAAAGTAGAGTCATCCTTATTCTAGCTCTAACATTACCTAATGGTATGTTATCTTCTTCCTGATAAATAGGTATAGTTGATTTGTAAACTTCTACTATCGGAGAAATATCTATAACATTCATTTGACCTTTAAGCCTTTTAACTAAATCCTTAGCATCGTTTACATCTTCCTTAGGAGTAGTAGTTGTATCAGGCATTATTAATGCAAACACTTTCTCTATACCCACAGCCTCAGCTGCCAAGTAATAAGTAAGTGCAGAATCTACTCCCCCGCTAAGTCCTACAACATAACCATTTTTTCTTGAAGATTCTAGTTCATTTTTTATGAATTTTTCTATATTTTTTCTGGCATATTCATAATCAATGTTGGTAACATCATTTATAGTTATTTTCAATTAAATTCCCCCTTTAATTAGACTTAAAGCACTATCTAATATAATTCTAGCTAGGTTTTCTTTTAAAGTTTTCTCAACATCAATTATTTTTCCATTATTAAATATTAGAATCGCTCTATCATAGAGACTTGAAAAACCTATTCCAGATAAATTGGCTGGATTTGCAACAACTATGTCTGAGTTATATTTAGCTATCTTTTCTCTAGCTTTTTCTATTAATTCTTGGTCATTTTTTATTGATTCTGCTGCAAACGATATCAATACCTTGGGCCTTTTAGATATCGATTTTAATGCTTTTTTAGCTGGTACCAAATTTATTTGATAATTAAGTTCACTTTTCATTTTACCCTCATATTTTTCAACATTAAAGTCAACAGGGGCTGCAGCTCCTATTATTATATCATAATCATATTTAGATGTTAACTCACTTATTTTATTTGCCATTTCATTTGTTGTATCTACATGATAAGAATTTACTGTATGTGGAACCTGTACTTCTGTATGGCCATAAACTAGATCTACTGTTGCACCTCTAGAATATGATTCGATGGATAACTCAATGCCCATTCTACCAGAGCTAGGATTTGTTATAAATCTTACATCATCTATCCATGACCTTGTTGCACCTGCAGTTATTAAAATTCTCAATCCTTTCATATCATAACCTCTTAATGTATGAGAAGCGGTAACCCTTGCAACAAATTGAGGATCAGGATATTTTGCAACTTCTTCTGCAACATAAGGACTTATTATGAAAATATTGCTTTGTTTTAGCCTTTTTTCTATTTCTTCGTATTGTATTGTATTTTCCATTTTTTCGTGCATTGCAGGTACCAAAACAATAGGTTTGTTGTATCCCATAGCAGTTATCACTGTTAAGGAAACTGGGTTATCAGTTATTCCATATGCGATTTTTGACATAGTTGAAAAGGTTGCTGGGGCTATTAGCATAGAATCACATTCTTTTGCTAAAGCAACATGTTCTGTTGCACCAGTTAACTTTACAATAGGCTTATTACCGGTTGCCCAATAAAACATATCAGGACTTATTAGATTTGATGCCTCTTCAGTCATTATTACCTTTACCTTAGCACCTCTTCTTAGTAACCATCTTGCTGTATCTAATGATCGGTAAAGGGAAATACTTGCAGTTACAGCTAAAATTATGCACTTATCATAAAGATTATCACTATAACTTTTTATAATAGCAGATGATGGATGAAACTTAGATTCTTCGATATCCAAACCCAAACACCTATTATACCTTTATTTAAAAGATTTAAAAACTAAGCTTTTATATCAAAATGCATTGATTTTATAATATTTTTACCATTACGTATGCATCTTCTCCATCCCTATAATATTCTTTTATAATTCTAACCTCTTCAAATCCCATCTTTTTATATAAACTTATAGCATCATTATTCGATACTCTAACTTCTAAATAAACAGATTCTGCATTATAATTATCTTTCATCCTAGAGATTGCCTCTTTTAATAAAGCAGTTCCAATACCTTTTTTCCTATATTCCGGAAGAACAGCTATTGATATTACATGACCTACTTTATGAGATTCGGAAAAAACATTTTTTAAAGAGGACATTATGTTATCAAAACTTTTTTTCTTTTCCTTATTATGGGAAAGCTCATTTTCTTTGCCTAATAATACTGGATCTCTAGTATCTTCAATTCTATTCATTATATACCCTATAATTTTTCCATTTAGTTCCGCAATTAGAAATATATCACCCCATCTATCTAATACGAACTTATAAAAACCATACCAATAGTTTTCAGGTAAAGTCCTTAGATTTACTTCCATTACTTCTGGTATATCATCTTCATTTGCTACCCTTATTATGAAATCGTTTGAATTGTATTTCAAATTTCCACCTGTCTAGGTATTTTTAAAAAACGAAGAAATATAAAACCCTATATTCAAAACAAATTCTAAATATTCAAAAAGAAACAATTTAGTAATGTTAAGGGATGTATTAAAACTATCTCATTAATTTATTTAATATAAATAAATACTTAAAAAATTAGTTTTCTATAAAATAAATTGTGGATATGATATGAGCAAAAATGCTATAATAGGGGGCGTTGGTTTTGTTGGAGTAAACATCGCAGAAGAATTATCTAAAGATAGTAATGTGGTTATTGTTACCAGAAAATCTTCAATAGAAAAGAGGCCTAATATAACTAAAAGATTAAAAGAATTGGGGGCAGAATTCATTGTTTTAGATAAAATTGATTATAATGGTTTAAAGAATCTAGATGCAGATAATTTTATTTACACAATAGGAATAATTTCAGGGAATCTAAAAGAAATGATGGTTGCCCATGTAAATATTTTAGAAGATGTAATTAAGGTCGCTAAAGAAATATCATCAAGAGTTATATATATATAAGTAGTGTTGGTTCAATAGGTGAAGCTAAGATCAAAGAAGGATCAATTTTATTTGAAGAAGATGATCATTTAAATAAAGAAATTTTCAATCAAAAGTTTCCATACGAAATTTCAAAGGCTGAAGGTGAAAAATTATTAATAAAAAATAAAGATGATCTAAAAAATAAATTTGTAATATTAAGGCCAACTACAGTTTTTGGTCCATATGCGTATGAAACGCAATGGAAATATATTTATAATTTAGCTAAAAGAAATATAAAAATAAAAATTGGGGGAGAAAATCTTGTTTATTCAAAAGATTTGGCTAAAGTAGTAGATATATCAACCAATGGGAAGTTCGATGGTAAATGGATCTATGTTAACTGGCCAGAAAAAATTGATCTTGAAAAGGTCTCTTCTAGAATTTGCGATTATTTTAAAAAGAAAAGATGCATTACCATACCCTTAAGTGGGTTGATCAAATTTTTATATCATATAACTCCATATACTTCACCTGTAAAAATGATTTATAGATCTATTAAAGGATCTTATATTTTCAAAAGTAGATATTTAGAAGATTTTAAGTTTACCCCTTTTGAAGATGCATTTAATGATTTTATAAGTTATGCAGAAAATAGTAATTTCAAGCCATAATCTATGGGATTACTTCTGTTGAATCAAGAGTTGGGTCATAATATAGGCTATCTAAACTTATAATACCATTTTTAATCAAATTATCTACCTCAGGTATTATTGATAAAACCATTTTAATGTATTTTTTATTAATATTATCAACGCTTATAAATCCTTCTTTGCCCCAATAAGGTTCCATATGCATGTATAAACATCTACCGCCGCAATACCTTTTTAAATCACAATTTTTACAATAATCAGGCAAGGGGTCTTTTATTAAATTAAAACCTTTATTTACATAACCAAGAACCGACCAATTTTCTCTTACAGCTATTGGACATGATAAAATTCTTCCATCACTAGAAACTGTTACAGATTTATATCCAGCCCCACATGGATATCCTATAAATCCTTGATGATAATGAGCGCTTAATATACCAAGAAAAGGAATAATTTTTATCAATCTTCCATTTCTTAAACCATCTAAAAAATATTCCATTAATTTCTTAAGACCAGGAAGATAGCTGTTCTCAGCCCATGAATTAAAGTCCCATTTTTCATCCCATATTACATCAAGCTGCCAATGTATTTTATCAAATAATTTTAGTTTTATTAAATGCATAACCTCCTCATATATATCAGAATCCTTTGTTACAGTCATTCTAGCAATTGTCTCTATATTAGGATTTATTTCCTTTAAGTATTTTACAGCATTAATAACTTTATTGTAGGCCCCTTTTCCTCTATGTTTATCATTTATTTCTTCTCTTCCATCTATGGATAACAATGCAACATTAATTCTTTTCCAATATTCTTCTGGTAAAAGTTTAACTAAAAGACCATTTGTTTGTATTCCAAATCTTGCTTTTTTTATGTTATCCATAACATTCATTATATATTTATAATTTAATAACGGTTCTCCTCCATAAAATATAACAGTAGGGAAATTATCCTTTAAAATCAACTCTTTTAATTTTTCTATATCGTATTTTATATTCCAAGGTACAAATTTATTTGGATAAGATCCTCCGCAATAATCACATTTTAAATTGCATTTACCGGTTGTTATTATCAGCCACAGCACCATTAGTTCATCCCTGCATATTCTTCTAATTATACTCATTCTAGCATAGAGTTTAGCTCGTAACTATCCATTTAGATAATCCATTCATCTCATCCAGCTTGGTAAACAACCTTAACATACCTTACTCTTACGCCCTTTTTAACTAGATGGGGGTTAAGTGGACTTTTGCCCCCTTCCATGAGGGCAGGGTAGTTCACCTTGCCAATGTTGGAGATTTTTCGTCAATAATCAACAAAAGCTAAAATTAGGTATAAAAATGTTTCTACTAACATGAGAAAGATAATGCTATACTTCATTTATATTATTTCGTCTAATTACCTCAATAACTTTTTTAATAAAAATGGACCGGCCGGGATTTGAACCCGGGGCCTCTCGGGTGCAAGCCGAGCGCTCTTCCAGTCTGAGCTACCGGCCCACGCGATAATTATCGTTATTCCTAGGATTTAAAAATGATTATAAGAGTTTTCACATTATCTTATTAAAATTGATAATAATTAATAACCTCTGCATTTACAGGAGCATAGGGATAGAGCATGCAAGATGATAAATTATTGCAAGATTATGATAAATTATTAGAAAGGGTCTACAAAAAAATACCTCCAAAAAGCGGTACATCTGATTTACAATTACCAGAACCGCAATTAATAAGAGTTGGAACACAAAGCATAATAAAGAATTTTAGAGACATCTCGCAAAAATTGAAGAGAGATCCTACATTAGTTTCTAGATATTTGTTAAAAGAATTAGCTTCAGCTGGTTCTTATGAAGAAGTATCAGGTCAATTAGTTTTAAACGTTAAGGTTTCTAGAAAAGTTATAGAACAGTTATTAGATATTTTCATAAAATCCTATGTAAAATGTCCAACTTGTGGAAGTATTGATACCAGAATTGAGCATCGTGGCAAAATATGGATTTTAAGATGTGAAGCTTGCGGTGCAGAACAGCCAATAAAGGCTTTTTAAATTAATTATTTCTATATAAAAGCAAAGATTAAATAGAATAATAAATATTCATATAGTTTACGTTTATTATAAGTATTTTAAATTAGTTTTTAACCACTTATTAATAATTTGCTATATTGGAAATATAGATTTGGGTGAATGATTTGCCTGATATACCTACTAAGTTTGATGTTATTATAGTTGGAGCTGGGCCATCGGGGTCTGCGGCTGCGTACATACTAGCAAAAAAAGGGTTTAAAGTTCTTCTTATAGAAAGAGGCAGGGGATTAGGAGACAAAAATCTTTATGGAGGAAGAGTCTATGCACCTCCAATAAGAGAGGTATGGCCAGAACTAGATAAAGAAGCACCAATACAAAGATGGGTAACAAAAGAAAGAATAAGTATGGTTCAAGGTGAAAAAGTCATAACTGTTGAATATAAGGCTGAGAAGAAGATCAGCTTTGTTTCGTATTTAACACAATTAACTCAATGGATGTCAAAAAAGGCTGAGGATGCCGGCGCTTTATTTGTAACTGAAGTTACAATAGATGAAATAGTAATGAAAGATGGAAAAGCTGTTGGAGTGAGAAGCGGTCCGGATTTTATTGAGGCTGATGTAGTAATTGATGCCGAAGGTGTTAATAGACTTTTATTAGAAAGGTTAGGGATTGTTGAAAGATTAAAACCTGATAACATAGCCTTAGGAGTTAAGGAGATTCTAAAAACAGGGGCAAGCAATATAGAATCGAGTTTTAATGTTGGCCCAAATGAAGGGGTTGCATGGGTTATTATGGGAGATATAACTAAAGGAGTTCCAGGTGGAGGATTTATATATACAAACAAAGATTCAATTAGTATGGGGCTTGTATTCCATTTAAAACATGCCATAAACTTTATTGAAAATGGGCAATTAGATGAGCATGTTTCTAAACTAATCGAAGACTTTAGATTCCATCCATATTTTAGACCTTATTGGAAGGATGCAATAATATCAGAATATGGAGCGCATTTAACTATTGAAGGAGCGACACATTTTATGCCAAATAAATTCGCATATCCAGGCTTATTAATTGTAGGCGATGCAGCAGGCCTTCTATTATCTACTGGTTATACGTTTAGAGGAGTAGATTATGCAGTTTACAGTGGAAAACTTGCGGCAGAAGCTGTAGAATATGCTAGAAATAATGGAGGCTTTACATATGAAAACCTAGAGATATATGATAAAAACATCAGAAGAAGCTTTATGTATAATGAGTTGTTTAAGCATAGGGGGGCTGAGATGTTAATGAATAGCCCATTAATGTCAAAGTATCCATCAATACTAATGAAGGTTATGGAAAAAATGTTTGAAGGGGAGTTTACACAAGAAACTATATATGATGCCTTAATGCAGGCATTAAAGGAAGAGAAAGTAGGACCTTTTGATTTAATTTCTCAAGCTTTTGGGATGGTGAAAACTCTATGAGCTCAACTCAAGTAACTGAGAAGAAAGAGGAAAAACCAATGAAATTGGAAGATATTTTACAAAGCGATATATGGAATGTTGATGAAGATCCACACATAATTGTTGATTATAATAAATGCAAAAACTGTCCAGACAAGCCTTGCGTTTACCTATGCCCAGCAGGGTGTTACGTATTATCAGATAATGGCATAGTATTTAGCTATGAAGGTTGTGTAGAATGCGGAACATGCAGAGTCATTTGCCCGATGGAAGCAATAACTTGGAATTATCCAAAAAGTGGAAAGGGTATTTTCTATAGGTTTACATAAGGGGTGATATAAGTGAGAATTGTAGTCGGTATGAAATGGGTTCCTGGAACAACATCAGTTAGGATTGATCCTAAGACAGGTACATTAATTAGAGAAGGCGTACCTAGCATAGTTAATCCTCATGACATGCCAGCAGTAGAATTGGCACTTCAATTAAAAGATGCGTATGGAGGGGAAGTAATAGCATTAACAATGTCTCCTCCTCCAGCCATTAGAGGATTAGAATATTTAATTGGAATGGGAGTAGATAGAGCTATTTTGGTCTCAGATAGAGTCTATGCGGGTGCGGATACATTAGCAACGAGCTATGTATTAGCAAAAGCAATAGAAAAAATTGATAAAGAAATAGGTAAAGTAGATTTAGCAATATTTGGTCAAGAAACAATAGATTCAAGTACTGCACATATAGGTGCACAAACAGCGAGTTGGCTAGATTGGCCTTATATTTATTATGCCCATAGCGTCAAATTGATTGATAACAACAAGGTTTTGGTAGAAAGAGTATTAGAAAATGCCATTGAAGATTGGGAAGTAGAAATGCCTGCAGTTATTGGGACACATATGAAAGCTTTGAAGCCTAGACCCGTTAGACTTATAAATAAAATACGCTATAAGGTTGAGAAGCCAATTGTAACATGGACAAATAATGAAATGAAGCTAGATCCCAGATGCACAGGATTAAAAGGCTCACCAACAATAGTAGCTAAAACAGTTGATGTTCCGGAGGTTCCAAGGAAAAAGATAGTTTACAAACCAAAAGATGGTGAAGATGCAGCAAAATGGCTAATAAAAACACTACTTGAAGATGAAAAAGCTTCTAAGGCTATAATTAAAGCGTTAAAAGAGGGGGGTGGCAAATAATGAGTTCTGAACCTAAAAAAGATTGTAACATATGCCCGGAATGGGATTGCCAAAACGTTAATGATTTCAAAAATGTATGGGTAGTAGGAGAAGTAGATGAAAATGGAATATCTGAGCCTAGTTTACAAATGCTAACTCCAGCAAATAAAATAGCATCAAAATTAAATACCAAAATAGTTGGATTGTTAGTTGGTTATAATGTAAAGAAATATGCAAAAGAGTTTATAGAATATGGAGCTGATGAAGTTATAGTACTAGACGATGAAAGGCTTTCCATGTATTCTCCTCATATCTATGCAAGGACTATAGCTGAGTTAGCCAAAAAATATAAACCTGCTGTTATTTTTATTTCAGCAACAATGAAAGGAAGAGAACTAGGACCTTATGTAGCAAATACTTTAAGAGCAGGAATAACTGCAGACTGTACAGATTTCGATGTCGATGAGAAGACAAAGGATGTACTATTAATAAGACCTCCATTTGGAGCTGTATTGCTAGCTTATATAAAAACACCAACAAGAAGGCCTCAAATAGGAACTGCAAGACCAAATGTTTTCAAATTACCTCCAAGAGATCCTAATAGAAATGGGGAGATCATAGAAGAAAAGATTGATTATATACCAAAACCAAAGGCAAGATTAGTCTCAAGAAAATTATTGCCTATAAATGAAGTTCCAATAGAAAAAGCTGATCTTATAGTAAGTGGAGGAAAAGGTTTAGGAAATGTTGAAGGATTTAAGTTATTAGAAGAATTGGCATCAAAAATGAATGCAGCAGTAGCCGGTAGCAGAAAAGCTGTTGATATGGGATGGATACCACATGAGAAACAGGTAGGCCAAACAGGGAAGTCAGTAAAACCAATATTATACTTAGCTGTAGGAATAAGTGGGGCCGCACAACACATGTTCGGCATTAGAGAGGCTGAGGTTGTTGTAGCAATAAATAATGATCCAAATGCTCCAATATTCTCTCAAGCAGACTATGGAATAGTTGCAGATTATAAACAAGTAATTCCAGCTCTAATAAAAGAAATTGAATCTCTTAAAAAACAATTATAAGGAGCCTGATTTTTTTGAATAATATTGAAGAATTTGTTTCTTCGATAAGAAGGTATGGCCATTTAGCTGGGTTTAAGATAGATATTGAAATAGCAAGAAAAATAGAAGAAATACAGCTCAACATAATTAACGATATAAATAAAATGATTAGCAATTTGCAATATGATGACCTTAATAGCTTTGTCTCATCATTATCACAACAAGGCACATTGCAAGAATTGATAAAAGAAACCTCTAAATCATTGGGGGAAGAGATTGAGAAAAAAGATGCAGACAATGCATTAAAAGAAGCATTAGAAGGAAATATGGATTTTAAAGGAGCTAAGACTTCACTAATAGTTTTACAAGCATTATCAAGACTTTATGCGGAAAAATTTGAGGAAAAAAATGGAAATATATCAAACCAAAGTCCTTATTGCCCAGTATGTGGTTCTGAAAGCAAAACAATGATAAAAACAAATAATGAATATAAAATGGTATGTCACTTTTGTGGCTATACTTGGAAGGTTTCCGATAAAAAAATTGTATGTCCATATTGTGGAAATGATGAAGAATTTAGCCTAGGAATCTTTAGTGATAAAGAGGGAAGGATCGGATTAGTATTCTGTCAAAAATGCAAATCTAGTTGGAGAATTATACTTGATGAATCTATAAAAGCACCATCAATAGTTTTGCCTTTAATAGCATTGGGAGGAGAAAAATTTAAAGGAGCATTACCTAAGGATATCTAATTAAGCATTAACATAAGTATTAGCAATAGATAAGTTATTTATTGCATTATTTATTATCTTAATAACATTTACTCCACTACATGCCTGATAAATGGATAAACCATATCCAAATGTTATTAAAGATAATATTGGATTATCAAAAATGCATTTTTTCTTATCTTCTGTTGACATATATAACTTTTTTAAAATACCAGATTCATAGTAATGAACTAATGGCATTCCAATTACTATAAAATATAACATCATTAAAACTGCTATTATTACTATACTTAATGCAAGGCTTTGATTTGTATTCAACAATACCTTTTCCATTCTTTTCAATATAAGCAAATAAGTTATCTCCATAGCTGACCCCGCAAAAGCAATTGTTATAGCGGCCATAATCAATGATAAAGAAATAAATTGATATGATTGAAGGATATTAGCAATTATACCTATTATGATTCCTGAGCTCATTAGTATTGGAGGTAAAATAGTTTCATAGGATCCAAAATAATTCATAGATGATTTGAGTAGTTTTAATTTTTTCATCTGTTGATTATTTTCCACTTAGCCCACCATCATCTATAAAATTTTGCAAATATTATATTTTTAACTAAATATTGGCTGTACATCAACTTTCAAATTCAATACTTTAGATAAATATTTTGCAATATACCATGGATCTTGACTTCTAGACCCATCTATTATAACTCTTTTTGGGTTTGATTCCTTTATATATTCTATTATTTCCTTAAATGTTGCATGATCACTAAATGAAACATTAAATTGATTCTCATCAACTTTCACTGCAACACCTCTTAGTTCCCATCCAGTTAGCAAAACATGAACTCCTTCCAGTTTATTGAAATTTTGATATCTAGTTGAATGAATAAAAATTATGGAGTCGACATCAACCAATTCTTTATTATATATAGAAGCATTTCCTAAGTTGATTCCATAATAGTTTGAAGCTATTTGTGCCATTTTTAGTGTCTTTTCATCAGCCAAAAACCTATTGTTTACCCCCCTTTCTCTTAACATCACCATTATTTCTTGAAGTTTTCCATTATATCCATATATATAAATAGGCCCTTTATTAGAATATTCATTTATTAAATTCATTAATGCAGCAAGCGCGTCCCAATCAGCCCATCCTCTTTGATATTTTAAATTTCCATAAGTAGCATCTACAACTAATGTATCTAAGTCTTTTAAAGGCTCAGTTCCAGGTAATTTAAAATCCCCTGTATATCCAACTATGGCATTATTTGTTTCAACAACTACTTGGGCGCTACCAGCTATATGCCTAGACTTCTTTAGTGTAATTTTTTCGTCCATTATATCTATGGTCTTATCATAATCTAATTTTATTATTTTCTCATTAGGTATATGATAACCTAATATGTTTAAGAATTCATGAGTTATTGGCGTTGCGACAATAAAAATGCTATCCTTTATACTTCTCCTTAACCCCTTCATATGATCTTCATGCGCATGTGTAACAACCCTTATTGATCTATTACTATATCCATCTATAGTAAAATTTTTTCCTAATAATATTGCTCCGCTTTTCTCTATAACTACATCATCCATACTTTTTCACTTTGTCTCTAATTATAGCTTAATTAGGCCCGGATAAAACCATTTCTTATTATATTTTTCTTTAATTCCATCCCACTCATATAAAATTTTTGTTGCCTCTAAAGCAACTTTAGATGCATCATCTATTCCTGCATTAACAACAAACTCATCCTTAATTCTATTTGCTACAGCAGAACAAACACACCCTGCTCTTGCCTTGAATATTTGAGATAAAGTAAATAAGGTTGAAGATTCCATTTCAAATGCTAAAACATTTAATTTCATAAGATCTTCAACGATGTTTTCCTTATTTTTTGGCAAATAATTATTAAATCCAGGCCTTCCTTGACCTACATAAAATGTGTCTGTGCTAGCAATGATCCCTACATGGTATCTAACATTTAAGCTTTCTGCAGCCTGTATCAAAGCATTAACTATTTCATAATTTGCTGTTGCAGGATATCCCCTTTCAACATAATCATTACTTGCACCATCTAATCTAAAAGAAGACGTTCCAATTATTAGATCTCCAACATTTATAAACGGTTGTAAAGCACCAGATGTGCCAATCCTAATAAAAGTATTTGCACCTGCTCTCAAAAGTTCTTCTAATGCTATTGAAATTGATGGACCCCCAATTCCAGTACTAGTTATAGAAATATCAATTCCCTTATATTTGCCATTTGCTGTCTTATATTCTCTACGCGATGAAATTATTTTATATGAATCCATAAATGATGCTATTATTTCTACCCTATCAGGATCTCCTGGCAATAGAACATATTTTGATACTTCCCCATAAGAAAGATTTATATGGTATTGTCTGCCATCTTTGCTCTCAGGCCTATTAGCGCTTAATAGCTTTTCATTCATAATTAATTCACCAAAGCATTATATTTTTATTCTAATTCTAAAATATTTTCCTCAATTAAGCAAAATTAGATGAAGTAAAATTAAATGGCTCCTCAGTTAGAGGGGATGGTCCCGCCGCGGGGAATTGAACCCCGGACCACCCGGTATCGGCTAAGATAAGGCCGATACAGCCCTGTCCCACTACAGCCGGGCGCTCTACCGCTGAGCTACGGCGGGCCGGCTTCACATATAATTTAGTAACTAAGGATTTAAGGGTTTTGCTCTTTTTTATAATTTAGTTTAAAATTATTTATTAATTCTAAACATCTGGTATAAATTTCTTTATCGCTTATTTTATTATATTCCTCTTTATCCATAAAATACCTAAGAGAAATGATTTCTATAAAATCAGAGCTCTTTACCATTAATCCTTTACACCTTTCATTTATATTAAAATAGCAAAGTTCCAAATTGTTTATAGAAACCTTTTTTATACATTCAGGTTCAAAATCTATTTTTTCATAATAATCTATGGAATAAAAAGCTTCATTATCAGTTAATACTTTTATACCCCTTTGGTTTCCATCTAAAAGAAATTCTTCTATCAATACATACACCAAAGAGGTTATCCTTCAATTAATGGAGATACAACTGTTAATTGAGAGCCACAATAAGGACAGTGATATCTAAGCCTCTTTGCATCAGCTGCGCAGAAATAAACGTTTAGCGTTTTTGCGCACTTAGGGCATGCATATACTACTTCTTCATGCCTTGCGTTTGGTTTTTGACCAGATAAATCCAAGTACCTTCCACATATGCGGCATCTTACAGTTATCCAACCTACATGACCCATCGAATTTGCTCCTTTTGCTAAGCCGATCGTCACTTCTCTGCACCTTAACTTTTATCTATGGTTCAGATTTAAAATGTTTTTTAAGGCCTTTAAATTTCTATATGATTAAAAAGTAGGTTTAATAATCCTATACTGCATAAGGTAAAGGGGGAATAAATATGGTCTCTAGAGCAACAACAATAATGATAGTATTATTTGCAGCAACATTAATTTCATCTGGAATTGGACTTTATACTTATAGTAGTTATTCAAAGCCTTTAACACATATTTATCCTCAACCATCTTTATACCAAATTATGAATAAGATCTCTTATTTGAAATATCAAATCTATTCACCAATATATGGATATTCTTATGTAGAGCTCTTCAATAACATAACATACCAAAATGGAACAGCATTGCTTTATAATGCTACAACAAATACAGTTGCAGAAAAAATTGTTTATAAATACAACCAAACAGGACTAACATTTTTAGGAGTAGTTGTTGGAAATACAACAATACCTCTAAATTCAACTTATTATTATACATTCTATACTAGTTCATATTACTTTACTAATCCATTTACAGGTTCTTCATCTTTAATGCCATTCCCAGGAATAGGTCCTCTATATGCTATTTATTATGTTGGTCAATTATACAAGGTAGATTGGCAAGCCATATCATTGGGCCAAGCACAACCTCCAAATTCGTATGCAACTGTTAACTTGGGATTTACAGATATTCCAGTTTTCAATAAGAAATATCCAGGTATAGAAATATCTATATCACCAGCTTCTACATCTGTTATACCCTCAAGCTACCCAGTTAGTTTTGCAGCAACAATAGTTTACATAAATGGTGTTTCCATTTCTTCCCAAATGACAATAGGTGTAAGTTCAGCTGATTATTTGTCATTTAACTTGACATCTTTAAATACGGTATCGTAATAAATTTCATTAAATGCACTAATTTTAATTATATTATCCACATCTTTTATAAAATGTCTTGCAAAATCTAATATATTTTCTAACGTAGGATTTCTGAAAGATTTTTTATATGAATTAACGATATCTTTTTGGTCTATTAAATATAAATAATAAGATATTCTCTTATAGAGCCTTATACCATCGCTATTTAATCTTTCATCATTATTAAAAAATTTATTATAATTTTCTAATAATATTTCTAATATTCTTTTTATTTCTTTAATAGCGTCAGCCCCCTCAGAGCTTGCACCCATGATAATCACATCAAAAATTTTCGATCAAAGACCGTTCAATCATCGGGAGCATTATTTATGGTTCGTCCTCTTCATATTCTCCAGGACTTTCTTCTTCTATACTATTCCATCCCATGGGCATTCCATTTCCATATCTTATTGGTTTATCCATATTGCTTAATAATACAACTCTACTTGGCTTACTCTCGCTAACAATGGGATATCCACATGCTTTACTTAACTTTTGTGCAACTTCTTTTACTTCCTCATAGTTGGGCATATTATCTCTTGTGAGTCTTCCCTTACTTGCTCCAACAAACATATAGGCCTTTACTTCTACATAATTGGGCATTCCTAATTTAATTAACTTTGCAAATCCATTAATAGCTTCTTCACTATCATTAAATCCCTTAACAACTGTAATTCTATAAACTGTTGTTGATGAGAAACTTGGTAGCATTTCTAGTGTTTCCATAGTTAGCTCCCAGCCCCTGGGAACTAATGGTTTATTAAACAAATTATAGGAATCCTTATCCCATGCTTCTAAACTTATATATATTTGAGAAGGTTCTTCTTCTAAATTAGCCAATATATCTGGTCTTATACCTCTTGTTACAAGAAAAGTTGATATACCTCTACTATGAAATTCTTTTATTAATTCTCCAAGCCTTGGATATAAAGTTGCTTCACCCGTTAAGCTTATAGCAACATGCTTTGGATTCATAGCTTCTTCATACATCTTTATATCAGTCCCTGGTCTTCCTTTATATCCGCTCATAATTCTTCTATACTCTTTTATTGCGTTATCTACAATAAACTTAGGATCATCGTTATAAGGCATGTTCGTTTCATTCCATTCCAAACCTACATCTTGTGGTCTTAGTCTCCAACAATGAGTACATGCATTCCAACACCAATGATTTGAAACGCTTAATTGAATACATCTATGACTTTCTATACCGTAAAACTTCGATTTATAGCAAAATCTATTTTCTGTAATAGCTTTATGATTCCAATAACACTTCTTAACAGAACTATGGTTTCCAATTAAATGATAACCTTGTTTTTTAAGTATCTCATTTAATGCTTCATATGTATCCTGCATTTTTACTTTTTCCATATTATCACCTCTTAGAGGATTTTTCAGTCAAATAAGTATATGCACTATAAGCGGCTATAGATCCAGATGCAGCAGCTGTTACAATTTGTCTAAAACCTTTCCACTTACTTGTTGCATCCCCTGCAGCAAATACTCCTTCTATATTAGTTCTCATCCAATCATCTACTTTAATATAACCTGCTTCATCTGTTTCAAGGCCTAAAGATTGATACCAATCCTTTGGAGGCTCAAATCCTATTTCGATGAAAATTCCATCTATATTTATTTCTCTTTCATTATTATTTTCTTTGTTTAATACTACTGCACTTTTTACAAAATTATCTCCTTTTATTTCCTTAACAACACTATTATATAAAATTTCAATATTTTTCTTGTTTAGTACTTGATTTACATAAAATGGCTTAGCCCTAAACTGATCTCTTCTATGGACCAAATAAACTTTCTTCACATAGCCACTTAATAAAAGTGCACCTTCTAAAGCTGCATCTCCTCCTCCAACTACGACAACGCTATCCTTACCTTTATATAAAGGAGCATCGCATATACTACAATAGCTTACTCCCTTGCCTGTAAAGGTATCTTCTCCAGGCACGTTTAATTTTCTTCTTTTCGATCCAACTGCCAAAATTATTGTCTTTGAATATACATCAAGACCATTACTACCAGTTATATGAAATTCATCGTCTACTTTATCAAATTTCTTAACGCTAATGAATTCATATACAGGTACCTTGAATAATTTCTCAGCATGATCTCTGAATCTAGATACAAGTTCTGATGCTTTAATAGATAGTGTTCCTGGATAATCGTCTACAACATCAGTTAAATTTAATTGACCTCCAATATCTTCTGAAACTACTGCTGATTTGAGTAAAAATCTAGATGCATAAACTGCTGCTGAAAATCCTGCTGGTCCTCCGCCTACTATTAATACATCATAAAGCTCGCCTTTAGGTGGTCTTGATATCTTAGTGCCTAATCTTAGCGACAAATTTTTCACCAAAAATATCATAGAACCAAATGCTTAAAAGCTATAGTATTAAAAAATTATATTAATAGGCCTCCAATCATTTTTTTGGATTTAATAAACTCTATTAAATTGTTTTGATGTTCTAATGCGGCCTTTCTCGCTTCTTGAGGATCACCTTTTTCTATGGCTTGATAAATTTTCCAATGTTCTTCTATCTCTTGATCAATCCTGCTTGTAGAGGCAAACAAATCTATTCTAACTATTGCTAATTTATTTCTTATATCCTTCAATATATCTCTTAAATATTCGTTTCCACTAAGATCAGCTATAATATCATGAAAATTAGCATTAGCATGAGCAGCTGCTAATGGATCATTTTTATTTATCTTTTTAAATTCTTCTGCTGCATCTCTTAATTTCTTTAATAGCTCTGGATCCCTATTCATAGCTGCTTTTTCAGCTGCTAATCCTTCCAATATTGATCTAACTTCAAATAATTTTAGAATCTGTTCTTTGGTCAAAAAACTTACATGATAACCATCTGATAACTTAACAACCAAACCTTCTTTTTCTAATTTATGTAAAGCCTCTCTAACAGGTGTCCTACTAACATTATATAACTTTGATAAAGCTGTTTCACTTAACTTATCTTTAGGCTCGAATCTCCTATTTAATATATCTTTCTTCAATAAATCATAAACGATATCTGAATACTTTGATTGCTTATCTTCGTTTTCTGACATTTTTTGTCCCCAGCTTCTGTATACAGTTCAAAATTTATATTTATTTTCTTTAGTTATATTAAATATATAAAATATTTTCAAACTTATTTTATTAGCCTTTCTACAAAACTTTTTAAAATATCAACCAGAATTAAAGTTTTTTCATAATTTTTATCATAAACATTGTATTCCTTAGCTTCTTGCATAATATCCCTTCTTAATTCATTTAAAAGCTTTAGTAATTCTTTGAAATATCCTTCTAAACTCTTTAAATCGTCTTCTTCCATCAAAATATCAATAATTTGATCTAATGTAGTATAAATAAATGCCTGAACAATTAAATAAAAACGCAAATAGAGAGGAATATCAAAAAAGCCCTTATAATTTTTAAAGAAATTATCTAATAATCGATTATAATGTTTTAAAGAAATTATACCGTCATTTTTTAATCCATTTCTTACGCATTCCCAAATATAATTATAATATTGTTCGCTTATGCTCATATTTACATTCCAAATAATCCGCTAAGTCCTTCGCTTACATCTACTTCTTTATTTTCTTCTTCCTTCTTCTCCTCTTTCTTTTCTTCCTTCTTCTTTTCTTGCTGCTGTACTACTGGTTTTGTTATTTCAATGCCTAATTCCTTAGCTTTATCTCCCAAAGATGATGATATAGCTTCTTCTTCAACATATGCTTTCTTTACGCTTAATTCTGCTGTTTCCTTATCTAAGGCAAGACCTGCTTCTTGAATTAATGCATTTGCTTCTCTTTCTGCTGTTAGCAATATTGAGTTTACTGCATCTGGCACGTCTAGATATGCTGCTTCTACTGCTAATCCTATTGCTTCTTTTTCTGCAGTAATTACATCAGACTTTATTGCTTCTAGATCTACATGCAATACATCGCTGGGTATTATAGTACTCTTATCCCATGCAATTATTAAATTAAGTCCTATCTCAAATGGTTGTATACCTAATTGTTGTAAAAGGCTTGCCAATTCTTGAGAAATAACGTCTCCTTTTTTAGCAACAACAGTATCACTTTTTATATAAATAGTTCCCTTTCTAACTTCATAAGGTATCTTTAGCTTACCGAATACACTTACCATTGGACCAGGTCTAATATTGGTGTCTCCTTCTGGAACTACTATTTCTTTTGGTGATTGTGCCCCTGCTTTAGCTGGTGCAGGCATTTTTAGTTTATCCAGCATCATTGATACTTTAAATGGATTTGTATCAGTTAATATAACTAAAACTCCCTTCTTTAAATAGGGTTCTATTTTTTCTTTATTTAATCCTAGTCTCTCTAATGCCATTAAAACTAATCTTTTCTTTGATACCCTAAATATCGCTTCATTTCTTAATTCTTTCTTAATTAACTGAAGTTGCTTTGTTGGCATAGATTCTAAATCGGCGAAAATTACATACTTTTTGCTTTTCATTAATTCAATTAACATCTCGAGCTCTTTTCTTTTATTTTCAGGCGGTTCTTTCCTCCCCTTTTTCTGAACTATAACTGACATATTAATCACCTTAAGGCTATCTCAACAGGAAATCCCATAGTCTTCTTTACGTATACTCTAGCTATTTTTGCTATACCTATTTTAGATTCTATTGTATTAAATACCGCGTTTATATTATCTATGATTTCCTCATTTTTCATATCTTCAGTTCCAACTTTACATTGTATTTGAGGTTCATTCCTTATCCTAGCCCAAACAGCTCTTTTATAATTATTAACAACATCGCTTATATTTGATTTAGGTGAAATTGCTATAGGTACTTTACCTCTTGGACCAAGAGCTGGACCTAAAATACTACCAACCAAACTCATTAAGTCTGACGATACAAGTATCCAATCGCAACTATTACCAATATTTCTTGCAGCTTTTTTATTACCTTTCATAGCGCTTAACTCTTCTCTAGAAATGGTCCTTAGCCCTAGCTTTTTCGCTTCTAGCAACAAATCTCCTGATGCTATTACACATATATTTGGTTCTTTTGACGGGGCGTGAGGCAGGTAAACAACTTCTCTAAACTTTCCTTCATTGCCTTTCAAATTAATATCCTTTAATGCTACTATTAGCTCAACTGTTTGCTTAAACTTCCTTTGCTTTCCAAGCATTTTTGCTTTCTCTACTGCTCCCTTTATTATTTCATTGTCTAAAGGCAATTTCATGCACCCTATTATTTTTTCCCTCTTCTACATCTCTATCATATTTTACTGCATTTTTAAGCACTTTCGTTAGTTTTTAAAGTTAAACTATTTTATTCCTATTTAATATAAGAAAGAAAAACATATAACCCAATTTATCCTAAATTTTAAAGGCGAGGCAAAGGGGTCCTAAAAGCCTTGAGCCTAAAACAAGGCGGGCCATGTGGACCCGTGGCTCAGCCAGGATAGAGCGTCGGCCCTCTAAGCCGAATGTCGGGGGTTCAAATCCCCCCGGGTCCGCCACATAAAAATTATTTAAATTAATGTTTATTCTAAAAATTAATGTTTATTCTAAGGATGTTAATTTATTTAATATACTTGTTAGATCCCTTACAGAAATTATTCCCTTAATTTTTCCTTCGTTATCAACAACAGGTAAATGTCTTACATTTTTTTCATACATAAGTGATATTGCTTTGCTTAATCCTTCTGATTGAGTTATTAAAACTGGGTTTTTGGTCATAACATCTCCAACATGTTTATCTAGAGGAACACCTTCAGCAACAACCCTCGTTAAGTCTCTTTCGGTAAAAATTCCTAAGACCTTATCATCTGGGGATGTAATAACGACACTACCAATTCTATTTTCATACATAATTTTAGCTATCTCAGCTATTGTGACGTTAGGAAAAGTTGTTATCGCTTTTTTCATAAAATCCGATACCTTCATACTTAAAACGCTCGACATTTTTCCACCCGCATTGTTAGTAAAACTCCTGATATAAATGGGTTTCTTGTGGGAAATACAATATAATATTTACTTTGTATTTAAAAGATTAGATGTTTTTAAAGCTATTTCACTTAGTTTTTTATGAGAACATTTCTATTAAAAAGTATTATGCTTAATATTAAACATATAGATTTTAATTTCCTCTTGAAAAAGATAAGCAACGCTTTTATAGGCTGTACTAACACACTTAAAACTGCAAGCTAGAGGTTGATAAAAATGCCCCAAGAAGGAAAAGCATATGTACATGCAGCACTTGCATTGTATTATGCAGGTGCTCAACTAAATGAGGATAACCTTAAAAAGGTAGTTGAGTCACTCGGTCTTCAAGCAGATGATGCAAAAGTAAAAATGTTAGTTGCTAGCCTATCTGAGCTAAAATTAGATGAAGTCTTAAAGAGCGCAGCAGTTGCAGTTTCAGCACCAGTATCTGCTCCAGTTTCAGCACCTGCTGAGGCTGAGAAGAAGGAAGAAAAGAAAGAGGAGAAGAAGGAAGAAGAAAATAAAGAAGTAGATGTAAGCGAAGGACTTAGCGGATTATTTGGAATGTAATCTAAAATATTTTAAAAAACTTTATTATTTCTCAATGCATTTTCATTCAAGGTGTTAATAAGTGGTAAGACTAAACCCAGAAGATTATAGACTTGAATTTTTCAAAGAAAATGGATTTCAAAGGAAAAAATGCAAAATTGGTAAAGAAGATTTTTGGACTTTAAATCAAGAATTCGATACGTGTCAAGATGCGCCAGATACAGAATATTGGTTTGATAAGATAAGCTCAATAAATGGTTTAAGCGTTAGGGAAGCAAGAGAAAAATTTATAAAATTCTTTGAGAAAAATGGCCATACACCAATAAAGCCTAGGCCTGTTGTTGCAAGGTGGAGGGAGGATTTATATTTAACTATAGCAAGTATAGTTGATTTTCAACCCCATGTTACAAGCGGCTTAGTTCCTCCTCCTGCTAATCCTTTGGTTGTAAGCCAACCTAGCATTAGGTTAGAAGATATAGACAATGTGGGATTAACTATTGGAAGGCATTTAACGACTTTT
Organism: Caldisphaera lagunensis DSM 15908; assembly: GCF_000317795.1. Taxonomy (NCBI): domain Archaea; kingdom Thermoproteati; phylum Thermoproteota; class Thermoprotei; order Acidilobales; family Acidilobaceae; genus Caldisphaera; species Caldisphaera lagunensis. The sequence goes on along the minus strand of NC_019791.1, from coordinate 1,296,084 downwards.
GAAATGGCTGCTCATCATGCATTTAATTATCCTGATAAAAAAATTTATTGGAAAGATGAAACTGTTAGATATGCATATGAATTCTTTACAAAGGAATTAAAGATTCCAGGAGATTTGCTTGTATTTAAAGAATCTTGGTGGGAAGGAGGAGGAAATGCTGGTCCTTGTTTTGAAGTAACCGTTGGAGGCTTAGAATTAGCAACATTGGTATTTATGATGTATAAGGTAGACAACGGCAATTATATAGAATTACCATTAAAAATTGTTGATACAGGTTACGGAGTAGAAAGGATGGCATGGTTTACGCAAAAAACTCCAACAGCATTTAAGGCAATTTTTGGAAATATATTGGATGAATATAGAAAAATCCTAGACGTTAAGGAACCCCCTGAAAAAATACTTTGGGAGGCATTTAGAGCTGCTGGTAGACTAGAGCCAGAAAATCCAGAAAGCGTTAAAGAGTTCTACGAAAGAATATCAAAAAATACTGGATTCACATTTGACGAAGTAAAGAATTATATGGAATTGGACGCCCGTTTATATAGCCTTTTAGATCATTCAAGAACTATTTCTCTTATGCTCGGTGATGGTATTGTGCCAAGCAATACTGGGGAAGGTTACTTAGCTAGGCTCGTTATAAGAAGAGCATTAAAGCAATTGATGTTTATAAAAGAAAACGTAAGCCTTGCAGATCTTGTTGATCTACAGATAAAGCTATGGGGAGTAGATTTTCCACAGCTAATTGATAACAAATCTTATATAATAGATGTAATAATAGACGAGGAGAAGAAGTTTAAAGAAACATTAAACAGAGGGATCAAATTAACATCTAAAAGCTTGAAATCAGGTACAATTAGCTTAGATGATTTAATTAAGTTCTATGATAGCTATGGAATTCCTCCAGAAATAATTGCTAGCGAAGCTAAAAAGAGAAATGTAAATGTTGAAATTCCAATTAATTTCTATTCAATAATTGCATCTAGACATAAAGCCCCATCTACTGTTAGAAAAATAGAAGAAAAAAGTAGGCTTCCAGAAGAAATTGTTTCTTGGGCAAAGACATTTAAACAAACAAACCTTCTATTTCATCAAAATCCATATGCAAAAAGCTTTACAGCAAAGATATTAGGAACAAAGGGTAAATATCTCATATTAGATTCAACCTTGTTTTATCCAACGGGGGGAGGACAAATAAATGATATGGGAAAGGTTTCTATATGCGATAAAGAATACAAAGTAGTAAATGTGGAAAAAGTTGATAATGTTGTTGTTCATGAAGTAGATAAGGAAATTGAAGATAATTGTGAAGATGTCTATGGGGAAATAGATTGGGAGAGAAGATATAGACTTATGAGACATCATACTGGAACACATTTGCTTATGGGAGCTTTAAGGAAGGTTTTAGGAGATCATGTATGGCAAGCTGGAGCAGAAAAAACTCCTGAAAAGGGTAGATTAGATGTAACTCATTATAAGTTACCCAGCAAAGAAGAGATTAAAGAAATTGAAAGGCTAGCAAACAAAGTGATCGACGAAAGAAGACCTATCAATCATTTATACATGAATAGAACTGATGCAGAAAATAAATATGGATTCAGATTATATCAAGGAGGCGTACCAATGACTCCTACAATTAGAATTATAGATATAGAAAATTGGGATTCGGAAGCATGCTTTGGAACACATTTAACAAACACAGGAGAAATAGGGGGATTTAAGATAACTAATGTTGAAAAGATCCAAGATGGTATAGTGAGGTTTGAATTTGTTGCAGGGACTAGGGTACCTGAAGAAATGGAAAAAGAGGAAAACAAAATAGAAGAATTAGGAAAAATCTTAGGATCAAAACAAGGAGAAGAATTACAAAGGGCAAAGGCTTTAATGGAAGAAAATGAAGAATTAAACAATAAAATAAAGTCTTATAGAAAAATATGGGAAGAAGAGGTTGAAAATTCTATAAATAATGCCCCAATCGTAAAAAATGTTAGAATAACATTTATCAAACTATTGGAAAATGATATAAGCTATGCAAGGGAACTTCTAAAGAAGTTAACTAGTAAATATGATGATCTTTTAATAGGTGTAATAATAGAAAATGATAATAAAACGCAAATAGAAATTGCTTCAGGGAAAAATGTAAAGGTTGAATTGGGAAAATTATCTAAGATAATATCAAATAAATTTAATGGTTCAGGTGGTGGAAAAGGATCTTACGCAAGTCTAATTATTAATGAGAAAATAAATGGAGAAGAGTTATTAAATACAATAAAAGACCTTTTATAACTATTTATTAAGTTCTTGGTTAAGTTTATTATAAAATCTTTCCCACCAATTCTTTAATTTTTCTCTATGATACATAGTATCCTCCCAACCTGTTATTCCTGTTTCTGCTGCAAGAGATGCAACAATATCCATTACCTTTTTAGATTCCCAATATTCTGGTTCTGCTCCCGATCTTAATTGATAATCTGCTATCATCTTATACATCTTTAATCCATGAGAATAGAGATCTTTATTAACATTTAGCATCTCTTTATACATATATGACATCAATTCTTCTGCCCATCCTCTATGAAATCTACAAAAGCCAGCATTAGCAACAATATATTCAAATATTGCTCTCTTTAAGCTTAAAGAGGCATAATCTTCTGGTTCCTTAAATGATGGAGAATAATCTGTCCAATATTTCCCTAATACATACATTGGTGCCAAAACTCCTGGACTCCAATAATAATTAGGGGTCATGTATCCTTCTTTTCCAAAGGGTGCGTATACCAACAAATCTTCATATTTAATACCTATTTTACTAACTCTTTCTTTATAAATATCATCAAACTCCTTCGCAGCAGCCCTAAGCCCTCTTTCAGATATTATTTTTAATATCTTATTGTTTTCATCAAATACTATGTATTCTATTAGTTTCCTTGCTAAATTGGCATTTTTTATGCTTGTTTCTTTAGAAAGGCGTTCTGGGTCAAAAACTGGATAATCATCTAATCCAACCTCTTCTGGATTTAATAGACCCTTATCTATCAAATCAAAAATCCAAGATATTAAATGACCTGCTTCTATAGCATCTAATCCTAGATCATCTAACAAATTAACTAAATTAGCTGATTCATCCATAGTTATTATACCACTTATTGGACCTACTCCATGAGCTGGCTCATAATCAATTTTTGTCCCTTTATATATCTTTTTGCATGAAACAGAGCAAGGCTCTCCGCAATTTTTGGATGCATCAGTAAGTTTACCTCCATCAAAAACGTTTTCTTGAAAAGGCTTCCAATAATTCTCAATAATCTTATCATGTAAAATTAATCTAACGCCCCTACTATAATAAATATTGTTATAACCTAAATATGGTACAAGCTCTTTATAATGCACATAATTTACTCCAAATGTACCTCCAGTTTTCATATTAGGATCAAAACGATATTTGACAGTTTTATCTAAAAGTGTTGGCATGTATTGCTTTTTATAAATGTTTTGGGATATTTCATTCATTATTTTTATATTCCCTAAATTTGGATTATTTCTTCTTAATGTTCCTCCAACTACTATTCCAACAACATTATGACCCTTAGCTAATACAGTACCTCCTCCACCTCTTGATGCCGAGTCTGAAACTGATGTTATCTTTGCATTATGTTCATCTAATACATAACTAAAAATACCTGCAAACCTCGTCTTAAAAGCGCTAGGACCTACAACAATAACTCTTGCTCTATTCTTTATTATATTTTCTTTGTCTTTTAAAATTATATATTGAGTAAGGGCTCTTGTACCTTTATAACCTTCATAATTATTATATATGTTATTAAGCTCCTCTTCTTTAATATGTTCTATTTTTACATAATCTCCTTTATCCCCTGAATATATTGTTATAATGCTAGGATCCTTTGATTTTCCTTCTATAACAACTCCATCTAAACCTGTTCTGAAAAAGGCAAATCCTGCCCCTCCTAGTTCGCTTACATGAATACCCATCGATACGGGACTTTTGAAAATAAATACTATCCTATGACTTCCAATAACTATGCCTCCTGCAAAGGGGCCTATACCAAATACCATTGGATTACTTGGATCTAATGGGTCAATTGAATAACTTTTATTTTTAATATGAACTTTAATTCCATAATCAATTATACCCAAAATATCTTCATCGTCTTCCTCATTATAATTGTAAGAATCTTTGGACACATCAACGTGTAGTGATCTGAATTTCATTATTATATCACTTCACATTTATTATATCAAAATATTAGTAACAAAATAGAGTTAAATATATAAATGCTGTATATTAAATAAGTGAAATATGGGGAGCGGAGGTTGGTATCCTTGAAAGACATATTAACAAAAGAAAAGGCTATTACAATTAATTATAATACACCAATAAGCGATGTTGCAAAGATTATGAAAGAGAAAGGGGTTGATAGTGTATTAATTATGAAAGAAGATAAGATCATTGGTATATTTACCGAAAAGGATCTAGTTAGAGCTATTGCAGATAATGCTTCTTTAAATACTCCAGTAAGCAATTATATGAGTTCTAAATTAATAACTGCTAAAATTGATGAACCTATTGTTGCAATTGCTTACAAAATGGTTGAAAGCAATATAAGACATATACCCATAACAAATGATCAGGGCACTTTATTAGGTGTTGCAAATATAAAGGATGTATTAAGCCTAGTATTGGCATCGGGTGCTTGGCCTTAATTTTAAATCATAAGGATAAATGGGACTACAAACCTTATCCTTTTAAGCGGGGTAAAAATTTTTTAAAGTTTCTTTTCACAAATTTATTTGCGGTATTATGTCTGGTCAATCTACTAAGATGTGGAGTGAAAGCCAAATACTCTAACTATACGGTACCGCGCTATATCAGTTCGTCTTCTACCAAATGGTCCAAAAGAAAGGAATGAGAAGGTGTGCAGATGCATCTTTTCTATTTAACGAGATAAACTACGAAAGAAGACAACAATTCTTCAAAGGTAGATTTCAAGGGAACGAGGAACAAATATTACGAAAAATATAAGGATATACTCAAAACGAACGCCAGTTATACAAAAGAACAACGAAGCATGGTAATCATTCTTCTTCCTCTTGAAAGATAGTGCGAAACCTCCAGAGTATTGGAAAAAGGAAGGAAAAAGAAAATCAATCCTAGTAGTTAGACAAGACAGATACTACGTAAATACAGAAATTACATGCTAGTGTTAAAGGAATTTTAATTTAGAGATTCAATTCTTTGGAGAAGAAAGTAGTGAAGAACATAGTAAGTGAAGTGAAAAAACCTTATCTTTCTTTGTGGTACAGATTAGCTCCCATAAAGGGGAGTAACGCTAAGACCTCAGTAGAACCTTCACCCTTTAGGGCGGAAAAGAGGTCAGATTTTTAATTTAATCCTTAAAAGCTAGATTCTACAGGTTATAGAGAGGAGATAGAAGGTAGATAAACATGCCCCAAGAAAAGGTATTAACAATACAAGTTGAAGGTGGAGCTGCAAAACCTGGTCCGCCATTAGGACCAACTCTCTCTTCTTTAGGATTAAATGTAAAAAAAGTAGTTGATGAAATCAATGAAAAAACAAAGGATTTCAAAGGAATGACAATACCTGTTAAAATAACTATTAACATGTCAACAAAAGAATACAAAATAGAGGTAGGTATTCCAACTATTACAACCTTACTTTTAAGAGAAGCAGGAGCATCAGAGCCTAGTGGTGATCCTGAACATAAAAAAGTGGGAGACTTAAAATTAGAAAAGGTAGTAGAAATAGCAGTAAGATCAAGACCAAAATTATTATCTAAAAACTTAGAAAATGCAGTTAAATCTATTTTGGGATCTGCTAAAAGCATAGGTTTAACAGTTGAGGGTAAAAATCCAAAAGATGTAATTAAAGAGATTGAAGATGGAAAGCATAAAGAACTTTTGGAAAAATATGAGAATGAATATTTAAGATGAAGTTTATGGAAGATAACACAAAAAATATTATTAAAGAGTATTTTAATAAATCCTTTAATTTTATATTTATTGACTTAATTATTGATATATTCTTATTACTTTTTTCATTATATTTTGTTTCTTCATATCTAATAAAAATTACAATATATGCATTAATAATAGCATCTACAGTTTTTTTAATTACTATTTTATATTATAGTTATAATAATTTCAAAAATAAGATTGCTATTTTAAAAGAATGTTGCAATGGAGAAATTTCTTATAATAAAAAGAGAAACTTATTAACATGCAGCTATTCAAACAACTTAAAAATATGTTTATCTTTAGACTATGATAGAGTTTATATAAATAAAATAGATAAATATATTAAAGATACTGAAGATACGAGAGATTTTTATTGTGTTAGATTTGAAGATGGTAAAATTGAAAGAAATGAAGAATATATGAAAACGTTTCAGGGAATATTTAGATTGATTGATAAAGATAATATAGCCCTTTTTCAAGGCAAAACAATAATTATAGACAAAATTGACAAAACGCGTATAAAATATGGTATAGAGAGATTAGTAAATCAAGAGTAAAAGATCCCTTTCAGGGACTGTTAGAGAAGAAATAACAAGCTTAAAGTGGCTTACTACATGACATTGTTATGATTAACAAAAAGAGATGAACAAGCCAAAATTGGATATAAATTGGGAGAATATAGAAAAAATTATAGTTATATTAAGTTTCATAAAAACTTAAAAGGTATACCTACCATTTAAATATTTAAATCCTTATATTTCTTACCCCGGGGTGAACTTATTTAAAACCTTATAAAGTTAATATTTAAATGACGTGTTTAATTTATTGAGGGTGTTCACTTTGGAGTATGAAAACAATGTAATAGTATTGAATGTTAAACCAACTAATGATATAACAATTAGTTCTAAGATATCATCTTATGAATTAAATTTAATTAATATGATAACTGAAAAATGCGGGATATCGAGAAGTTCGTTTATTAGATTTTCAATACACCTTGCCCTTTCTACCTTATTTTCTGAAAAAGAAATAAATGATGAATGGAAGCCCATTATAGATCAGTATAAGATAGAATTTGAGAATATAATTAAAAAATGCAAGAATAATGGGAATTATTAATTTATTTGTACCCCGCATTACCGTTTGCCTTTCATCTTCATTCCTCTATACGAGGTCTCTGGCAACGTGAGACAGCGGGGCAATTATAAATTAGTGTTTACAAAGGTAAATAGTTTTAATAAAAGTTTTTATTTTAAAGATTTTTAATGAGATAAATCATACACCCTATGAATTAGTATTACATAACAATAAAATTTAATATTCTTAAGCGATCAGGATCATAAAAGAGATTTTATCAATGAAAATCTTTTGTAATCAATATAAAAAGAATATTATTTAATGCTTATCTTTAGGCTTATATTTCATCTTATATTTAAAGTATTTGTTTATATAAAAATTTATACAATTGTTTATCCTAAAAATAAGAGCTATCTTTTCTTAAGGAAAATTGTTTATTTAACCTACATTGTTTAAATATTATTTATTCCAGTTTATTTAAATATTATTTATTCCAGTTTATGTATTTTGACCAATTCCTTAAGTATAAATTCATAACCATTGTTAATCTATTAGCTGCATCAGGCTCTATGCACGCAGTTTCTATCTCTCTACCATCAAATGCTATTGCGTGGATCTTTTTATAGCCCTTTGGTTTTTCACAATCAATTACATTAAAACTTTTTATTAGGCCATCCATTGCAAGACCTTCTACTTCTATTACATTTAGTGAATCATCTTGTTTGCTCATATTTCCTCCCAATTGTATGTATTTACTCCAAGATTAAAAATAAGAGTATTTAAATCAAAATAAATTTTATTTAACTGACTTAAGAATTTTGAGTTTAGTTTAAAAGGTTCTAAACGCATATTAAAATTGGTGAGAAAATGAGCAATAATCCAAAGAAAAGAAAATCTATATTTGATATTTTTGATGATATTATGAGAGAAATGGAAGAAGAAATGAGAGAATTTGAAGAAAGCTTTGAAGACCTAATGAAGCAACAAAACGTTAAAGGAGAAAATCCATATTATTATGGAGTAAGAATTTTTGTTGGCCCAGATGGCGTGCCTAAAGTAGAAGAATTTGGTAACATAAAGAAAGGAAAATATGGGAAACCTATTATTAGCGATGAAATAGAGCCCATAGTTGATGTAATAGATCATAATGATGAGATATGGATTGTTGCAGATTTACCGGGAGTTGCAAAAGAGAACATAAAAGTTAATGCAACAGAAGATAAAATATATATAAAGGCAAACAGTGATATAAGAAAGTATTCTAAAGAAATTGATTTGCCCTCAAAAATAGATCCGGATAGCGTTAAGGCATCATATAAAAACGGGGTATTAGAAATAAAGGTTAAGAAGAAAAATGAAGAACCCAAAGGAAAAGAAATAAAAATAGAATAATTGGGGAAAGCTTTTGTTTAAAGAAATCGCAGAAGATATAATAAATTCTATAAATTCAGATCTTAATGGTTATATCATAGATAAAAGAGAAATAAATGTAATGGATTTAAATAAATTAATTAACATGTCAGGTATTGAAAAATTAGTAAAAAGAGTTGATATGGATAAAATAATAGTTTTATACATAAATGAGGACTTGATATTAAATAAATGTTTATATGATGGCTGTTCAAAAATACAAGATACAATACAAAAAAAGGCATGCGCTAAAGAGTGTTTTAAAGAACAATTAAAAATATTTAAAGAAGAAATTATAAAAAATCTAAGAGAAACTGCTAAAAATTTGGATAAATAAGAATGCATATTGTTAACCCCCCAGTTAACAATGGTAAAACTTTTTTATTTATAATAATATTTTTTATTTGGCCCGATGAAGAATGGTATTACCACTGATATTGATGAGAAGGCTGAACCGAGGGTAGGGATTTATAAATTTAAATATATAATTTTATTATTTTTATAATTTTTTGTAAATACCTAGATTTTTCTTTTTAAACTTTATCAGATAAATTAAAGATGGGGACTAATTTGACGAAGAATTACAAATTCGATGTAGTAATAGTTGGTTTGGGACCTGCAGGATCAACTCTAGCATATTTTTTAAAAAATAGTGGATTAAATGTTGCCGGTATCGATATGGTTGATGAAGATGGTTTATGGGGAAAACCATGTGGGGATGCTATAGGCAAGCATCACTTCGAAGAAACAGGACTTCCATTCCCTGAAGGAAAAGAACTAAGCCAAAAAGTTGATGGTATTGATATAATAAGTCCTAAAAAAGATATAGTTTTAAGGGTTCAAGGAGAAGGCTTTGTAATAAATAGAAATCAGTATGGAAGAAAATTGGTAAAAGAAGCAGAGAAATCAGGTATTTCTATATTTTTAAAAACAAGGGTTACTTCTCCAAAAATACAAGATAATAAGCTAATAGGAGTTTCTGCAATATTGCCAAATGGAGAAAATGCTTTGTTTGAAGGAAATATAATTGTTGATGCAACTGGTAATGGAGGACTATTAAGAAGATTATTACCAAAAGAATGGCCCCCTAACGAACCTTTAAATCCATTAGACACAAACATTGCATATAGAGAAATAAGAGATCTAAACTATGATATAGAAGAACCAAGTTATTTAAGGATATACTTAGATCAAGAAATTTCTCCTGGAGGATATTGGTGGTATTTCCCAGAAGGCAAAAATAGGGCAAATATTGGTTTGGGAGTTCAAGGAGGGATGAATTATCCAACACCAAATACCATATTTAAAACAAGGCTTGAACAAATAGATATAGTTAAAAACCATACAGATGTTATAAATGCTTCAGGTTCTAAGGTTCCAACAAGAAGACCTGCAAACACGTTAGTTTGGAACAATTTCATAGGAATAGGAGATAATGGATTTACCGTAAATCCTGTTCATGGGGGAGGTATGGGATACGCTTTTGTTTCTTCATATTATTCATCTCAAACAATAATAAATGCTTTTCAAAACAAAGATTTTTCAGCTAAAAGTTTGTGGGAAGCTAACTTAAAATATGTGAAAGCCATAGGAAAGAGACAAGCAGCTTTAGATATATTTAGAATATTCTTACAAAGATTATCAAATGATGATATAGAATATGGATTAAAACATGGTGTAATGAAGGCCCAAGATGCTTATGAAACAAGTGTAACAGGTGAATTAAAAGCAAACATGGGTTTATTAGAAAAGGCAACGCTTGCATTAAAGATGCTAGGAAGACCTTCACTTCTATCAAAGCTTGTTATAGTTGATGATTATATGAAAAAGGTCCAAAAAGTCTACGACGTATATCCCCAAAGTCCATTAGAACTTAATGATTGGGTTTCATACGTTACTTCATTATATAAAGAATATAAAGCAAAGCTTGGTATCTAAATTATTTTTATTATAATATATATTATTAAAGATATAACAAATAAGATTCCAAAATTTGAAACAAGCTTCGCATTTTTTACATCTAGAAAATCAAAGTTATTATTTAATGCATCTTTAATTATATTTATTGCTTGAGGTAATGTTAAAACCTCTATCAATACATATATTGGATATATTTTAAATATAATTAAAAAGGCTAGAATTGTATAAGATAAAATAATAAATGAAATATAAAGATATTTAGATTTATTATATCCCAAAATTATTGATAATGTTTTAGCTCCAGATGTTTTATCTCTATTTATATCTCTTATATTATTTGCCATAAGAACATCATCAATTAAAAGGGATATAGGTAAACCTATTAAAATGCCAACGATTGATATTTTTCCAGTATACATATAGAAGCCAGCTAAAGTTAATAGAAGCATTGATATAATAACTGAAAAATCTCCTAACGCATAATATTTTAAATATAATGGAGGAGCGCTATATTCTAAACCTAATAGAAATCCTATGAAACCTAATAGAAGCGCCCATGGCCTACCCATAATTGCAATAAATATACCAATTAAAAGACCAATTATACCTAAAATTAATGAAATGTTTTTAACATCTTTAGGATCTAAATTGCTATTTAAAATCAAATGATATCTCTTAGTGTTGTTTGCTTTATCGATTCCTTTTATATAATCATAATAATCATTAATTATGTTTGTCATCATATGAATTAAAAGTTCTCCTACAGCTCCTATTATTATAAGCAACACTAAATATAATCCGAATAGTTTATAATAATAAAACCCAGTAAATACTCCAATAGAATATGTTGCTATAAACATTGGCAAGGCCCAAGGTCTTGAACCCATTACTATTTGTTTTATCCTTACTTTGCTCATATTAACCACTTTTCAGTGATCAATATTTATTATTGAGATTCTCCTTTATAAATCTTAGCAAACCTTATTTTTTATGCGTATAAAAATATCTGGGTGGTAATCTATTGTGTTGCGTATACAAAACACATACGGAAAAAAGGTTGAAATATTCAATCCGTGGAATGAGTCTATAGTAAATATGTACGTCTGCGGCCCAACAGTTTATGATTATACTCATATAGGTCATGCAAGGACTTTTGTAGTATTTGATGCAATTAAAAGGTATTTGTCATTAAAGGGATATAATATTGTTTATGTCCAAAACATTACTGATATAGATGATAAAATAATAAACAGGGCAAAAGAAAAAAATGTACCTTGGCAAGAAATAGCAAATACATATGCTATTGATTATCTCAATAATCTAAACAAACTCAATATAAAAATAGATATACATCCTAGGGTTACAAATCATATAAATGAAATCATAAATTTTATTCAGAATTTAATAGATAAGGGATATGCTTATGTTTCACAGAGTGGAAGTGTTTATTTTAGTGTTGATAAATATCCAAATTATGGAAGATTAAGCAATAATTTCAATAAAGCGTATTGGAACCAAGGTGAAGGAATAGTTTCTGAAAAGAAGAACCCTTATGATTTTGCACTGTGGAAATCATATAAAGAAGGGGAGCCATATTGGGAAAGCCCATGGGGAAAAGGAAGGCCTGGATGGCATATTGAATGCAGCGTAATGAGTTCTAGGTATTTGGGAAATAAAATAGACATACATGGAGGAGGTTCAGATTTAATATTTCCTCATCATGAAAATGAAATAGCACAGAGCGAAGCGTATTTTGGCTCATCACCTTGGGTTAAATATTGGCTACATACTAGCATGCTAACAATAAAAGGGGAAAAGATGAGTAAAAGCCTTGGAAATATTATATCATTAAATGACGCAATAAATACATGGGGAAGTAATGTATTAAGATTATGGTTATTAAGCTCTCATTATAGAGCAATAATAGAATATTCTGAACAAAGTCTAAACCAAGCAAAGAGGCTTTATGAAAGATTAAATGCACTTTCTCAAGAAATAGTAAAAAGATTAAAGAAAGAAGAATATACGAGTTATATGAATAATGATGATCTGGAAGCTTTTAATAATTTAAAAGAACTAATATCAAAATGGCATGATGCCATGGATAATGATTTCAATATGAGTGAAGCAATAAGATATGTTTGGGATTTAACAGATTTATATTATAAGAAAATTCAGAATTCAGAATCATATGCATTAATTTCTTATACATACAAGGTTTTACAAGATATGAATAAAGTTTATGGTGTATTAGATGATGTCTTAACTTTAGATCTTCACATTGAGAAAAATCTAACACCTGAACTTATAGATTTAATATTAGAGGTTAGAAAACAGTTAAGAGAAAACAAGCTATATGATTTAGCCGATCAAATTAGATCCAAGCTTTCATCTATAGGAGTTAAAATTATTGATAAGGGTAATAAATCAGATTATTTAATTACAAATGAATGAAAGCTTTGATAGAGGCGAGATGTGAGACAAGATTTTATTAATAATTGATATCATATATGAAATTGCTAACTAATAATTATTTAATCCCCTAAAGATCTACTCTTTCGTTTGTTGTAAAAAAGATCTTTAAGATGGATATCTAAATTTAAATTCTCTAGCCTTAACAAGTTAATTTAGGTGAAATGCTTGGGCAAGGTAAGGACTTTAATGATAAAGCGTTTAGCAAGAGAACTATTAAAAGATCATCCAGATCTGTTTACAGAAGACTTTAATATGAATAAGCAGGTAGTTGGAAAGATTACAAATTATAAATCTAAGAGGCTTAGAAACCAAGTTGCTGGTTATGTAACAAGTTTAGTTAAGTTAAGCAAGAAAAAACAGAAAATTATGGAAGAAAATATTGGTAGTGCCCAGCAACAGTGAGCTGGGAGATATGCTTTGAATATTAAAATTAAACTTCTTGCAGCATTAAAGTATAGGGCCAATGGTAATGAAGTTATTGATATTGATGCAAATTCTTGGAAAGATGCCTTAAAAAAACTTGTTAATATATACCCAGAATTATCAATAGCAATTGAATCAGATGGAACTCCTAAAGCTGGATTTATGGTTTTTGTTGATGGAGTTGACTATAGAATAAAGGATGAAAATGAGGAGGCAAAAGAAATTTATTTATTACCAGTAAACCATGGTGGAATTGAAGCATTGTTATTATTATGGGAAGATATTGAAAAAGAAGTAGACACAATAGCAGATAAAATAATAAAATCAGATTACAAACCTGATGTAATAATATCTATATTAAGAGGGGGAGTAATTCCGGGAAGATTATTAGCAGATAGACTAGATATTAGCGATATTGGATCTATGGAAATAAAGCTATACATAGCAGCAGGCCAAAAGGGGGAGAGACCTTATATGAGACAACCTGTTACTTTACCAATAAAAGATAAAAGGGTATTGCTTGTAGATGATGTTAGTGATTCAGGGTTAACTCTAAATTTTGCAATACAAGCAATTTCATTATACATGCCATTGGAAATTAAAACTGCTACCCTTTATGTCAAACCATGGACTAGATTAGTTCCTGATTTTTATTCTAAAGAGGTAGATAAATGGGTTGTATTCCCATGGGAGAAAAAAGAGTTTGAAAAAGAAGCTAAATCTATGCACGACTTAATTATAAAAAGTTCTAAATAATATATTATAAACAAAAATATCTGAGAAAAATTATATAACTAATAAGCCTTTTTCTTACATTATATTTATGTGGCGAAACAGCGTGGGGGAAGAATTATATTGCGAAATGTGCGGCACGCTAATAAGAGGAAAACCATTTAAAGCGTTGGTTGATGGAGCAGAGATGATTTTATGTGCTACCTGTTATAACAAATTAATGAAAAGCGGAAGGGCTCTTCCAGCTCCAGAGAGAAAAATAGAACCCAAAAAGGTTGAGAAAGTTAAGAAAACAAGTAAACCTATAGATCAACTTGAAATAATTGAAGGCTTTGGAGAAGAAATAAGAAAGGGAAGAGAGGCTAAAGGATGGACGCAAGCAGTTCTTGCACAAAAGCTAAGAATTAGCGAAGCGATGCTCAAAAAGATTGAAAGCGAAAAGATAAAACCTTCCTTAGACTTGGCAAAAAGGATAGAACAAATATTAAAAATCAAGATACTTCAACCTGTTGAGTTTGATGAAGGGGAGGAAAAAGGATCATCAATTGATAACGTAACATTTGGAGATGTTGTATTTGTAAGAAGGGATGAAGATTAATTGGAATTAAATAAAACTAAAAATGCTTTTTTAATTTTATCAAGCAAATTTTATAATCATTTTGAAGAAGCTCTTATTCTTGCTAATACAGCAGGCTATGAAATAGTTGGCACAAAAAGGTTTAGAGGGGGTAAAAGGATAACAGATGGATTAATAGAAATCGTTAAAAACAATAAAAAAGAATTGGATTTTGATACAGTAATTTATTATGGGGATATAGAACCTTCTTCAGTTTTTAAGCTTGAAAAAGAAACAAAAATAAGAGTATTAGATAGAGTTCAATTAATTTTAGAAATTTTTGCCTTGCATGCTGGTAGTAAAGAGGCACTATTGCAAATAGAAATGGCACGAATTAGGCATGATTTACCTATAATTAGGGAATATATAAGGAGAACCAAATTAGGAGAACTCCCAGGCTTTTTAGGCCCAGGTAGATATGGAATTGATACATATAAAAAACAGCTTACATCGAGACTTTCTAAAATTAAGAGAGATCTTGAAGACTTGAGAATAACTGAGCAAGAAAGGTTAAAGAGAAGAAAAGAGCTTGGCATGATAAACATTCCAATAGTTGGCTATGCATCAGCAGGAAAAACTTCTCTATTTAATATAATAACAGGAGAGTCAAAACCTGTTGGGCCTGAATATTTTACAACACTATTTCCAAAGCATAAAACCATCAATTATAATGGTTTGAAGTTGGCCTTTGTAGATACTGTTGGATTTATAAGAGATGTCCCACCAGAGGTTATTGAGGCATTTTATTCAACGTTGGAAGAAGTAACTATATCAGATATAATTGTTTTTGTTATAGATATAACAGAAAATGAAAATGATATAAAAGAAAAAATACTTGCTGGAACTGATATTTTAAAGAAATTAAATGCATTAAATAAACCAATAATTTTTGCATTAAATAAAATAGATGAAATCGATAAAATAAAAATCTATGATAAAATAGAATTTGTTAAGAAAACTTTTCCAAACGATAAAATGGTATTAATTTCTGCTAAGAAAAACATCGGTATTGATGCATTATTAAATGAAATAATTAATATAACCAAAAATCTTAATATATATTAACATTTTAATAAATTAGGAAACAAAATGAAAGGTTTAGAAGATTTATCAAAAATCTATGAAAAAGTTTATGTTCTAAGGCTTGGCCATAGACCTGAAAGAGATAAAAGAATAACAACTCATGTAGCATTAGTTTCTAGGGCATTTGGGGCTAACGGGTTTGTTTTAGAAGGTATATGTGATGATAAAGTAAGAGATTCATTATTAAAAGCTTCAAAAAGCTGGGGTGGAAAAATAGATTATATATGTAATGTTGATGGAAAGGAATATGTAAAAAAGTGGAGAGAAGAAGGAGGAGAGGTTATTAATTTAACAATGTATGGAATAAATGTTGAAGATGTTATTGACAAGATAATTATTTCTCCAAAGAAAAAACTAATAATAGTTGGTGCGGAAAAAGTTGAAAGATTTTATTATGACAATTCTGATTATAATGTAGCAATAGGTTGGCAACCTCATAGTGAAGTGGCTGCTTTAGCAATATTTTTAGATAGATTATTTAAAGGCAGAGAGTTATTTTATAATTATAGGGACGCACCCTATAAAATAATTCCATCTGAAAGAGGGAAAAAGGTTGAAAGAAAATAATAATAAGGAAGATAGCAATAGTGAAAGTCAAGTGAATTATATAAATCAATTAAGGGAGTTTGTTAGGTTGCTTGCCTTAAAAGCAGAAACCGATGATAAAATGTCTTCTGAAATTCTTGATATTTTACTTAAAACAGATCCAGAAAGAGGGATCAGTGATGAAGAAATTGAAGGTATAACAGGATATAGACAAAGTGATGTAAGAAAAGTCTTAAGGTTGCTATATGATGCAAGACTAGCAACATATAGAAGGGGTAAACATCCAGAAACTGGAGCAACGAGATATTATTGGTATATAGATATGAGAAGTGTTGGTTTAGCCATAATAAGAAGGAAAAAGGCTGTTTTGGAAAAACTAAAATCAAGGCTTATATATGAAAATAATAACGAATTCTATAAATGTCCTAAAGACAACACAAGATATACATTTGATGATGCCTTTGAATATGATTTTATTTGTCCAAAATGTGGAAGTATGCTTGAATTAGATACAAATGAGCAATATATTGATATATTAAAAAGGAGGATTTCATTATTAGAGGAGGAAATAAAACAGGATGAAAACAAAGTTTTCGGTTCTTGATATTTTTTCAGGAGGAGGGGGCTTTTCAAGAGGATTTAAGGAGGCCGGATTTAATATATTAGTTTCAATCGAAAATGATCCCCCAGTTGCAAAAACATATAAAGCAAATTTTCCTGAAACGATGCTTATAGCTGATGATGCAAAAGAAATTGATTATAATGTATTTAAATCATTTGGATATCAAAGAAATGATTTTGACGTAATAATTGCCTCCCCTCCTTGTGAACCATTTACTCCAACTAATAAAAAAAGAAAAGAAGTTCCTATAGACAGGCTTTACTGTGATCCTATAGGCCAGCTATATTTACATGCTATTAGACTAATAAATGAGATGAGACCAAGATTTTTTGTAATAGAAAACGTAGCTGGTATATTGCATGATGATATTAAGGCATCAATAACTAAAGAACTTAAAAAAGCAGGCTATAATGAGGTTTATTTTAATGTATTATATGCAGAATATCATGGAGTGCCTAGTATAAGAACTCGTGTTTTTGTTTCTAATCTTTACCTTAATTTAAAAAAGCAGAAAATAATAAGCGTTGAGGAGGCATTAAAAGATCTCCCAAATCCAGGTACATATTATCCTCCAAATCATGAAGAACCACAACCTCTAACAAAAAAGTTGAGAAAAAGGGTTTCAAGCGCTAAATGGGGTAGGGCAATGATAGAATTTGAGGGGGCTGAGAACAAAAGGTTTAGGAATTTCATAAGATTGAATCCATATAGGCCAGCACCTACAATTATGGGATCCTCAAGATTTATTCACCCATTTGAAGATAGGCTCTTAACTGTTAGAGAGCAAGCAAGATTAATGGGATTTCCAGACTATCATGTTTTTCTTGGAGGTAGGGATTCGCAATATAACATGGTTGGGGAAGCAGTACCCCCTCCATTAGCTAAAGAAATAGCAAATTATATTATTAATTATTTAAAAGAATGACATTGTTAACCGGGGGGTTAACAATGAAAGTTTTTATTTTCTTTAACTAATAAAAATAATGACAATGATGAGTGGCGACGTTGCTGAAATTGATGAGAAGGACACTCTGAGTTTCTATATCAAAAAATTTAAGCTCTCTCAACACTTAGCCTACCGGGTTAAAAAGTAACAATTTCAATAAGATTATAGGTGATTATTAATTTGTCATTAAGCGATACAAATAAAAGATCAAACCAAGAAGATGAAGAAGAAGATATTTCCTACTTAAAAGAAAGAATAAGATATTTAACACAAATGAAAATATCATTAGAAAGGGATTTAGAATATTACCGGCAAGAGATGACCAAGCTATTAGAACCTCCTTATATTGAGGCAATGCTTTTAGAAGTCTTAAATGATGGGAGGGCTATTGTAAAAAGTTCAACAGGTCCAAACTTGGTTGTTAAGATAAGTAATAATATTGATAACACAAAATTAAGACCTGGAATATCAGTTGCTTTAAACAATAAAGGGTCAACTATTGTTGAGGTTTTACCAAATATTTATGATCCATTTGTTGAAGCAATGGAAATTGAAGATAATCCTGGATTTACATTTAAAGATGTTGGAGGGCTTCAAAATCAAATAAGGGAAATATATGAAGTTGTTGGCCTACCAATAGTTAAACCTGAATTATTTAAATCTCTTGGAATTGACCCCCCTAAAGGTGTTTTATTATATGGCCCTCCAGGAACAGGAAAGACTTTACTTGCTAGATCTTTAGCTGGTGAAGTTAAGGCAACATTTATTAGGGTTGTTGCAAGCCAATTTGTTAATAAATTTATTGGGGAAGGGGCGAGGATTGTTAGAGAAGTCTTTAAATTAGCTAGGGAAAAGAAACCTACAATAATTTTCATAGACGAATTAGATGCTATAGGATCAAGAAGGATTGAGATGGGCACAAGTGGGGATAGAGAAGTACAAAGAACAATGCTTCAGCTATTAGCAGAAATTGATGGTTTTGATCCATTAGATAGTGTTAAAATAATAGCGGCAACAAACAGAATTGACTTGTTAGACCCAGCCTTATTAAGGCCAGGTAGGTTTGATAGAATTATTGAGGTCCCATTACCTGATAAAGGTGCTAGATTAGAAATACTTAAGATACACACAAAGAATATGAAACTAAAAGATGTTAATCTAGATTATATTGCTCAAATTACTGAAGGACTTTCTGGAGCTGAATTAAAGGCAATTACTACAGAAGCGGGATTTTTTGCTATAAGAGAGAAGGCCGATTATGTTTATCAAGATCATTTCATAAAGGCCGTTGAGAAGGTTAAGAAAAGGTTGGAGGAAAAGAAGCAAATATTAGGAATTCATATCTAATTTTCTTTATTATATCTACTACTACAAATTCTAAAAATTGCTTTTAATCCTTCTTTATTACTCTTTCCTAATTATATTTTATTATTAAGGACAATAATACAAATACCATTATACAAACAGTAATATTAATAATGGCCTCTAGAAATGTGTGAAAACTATTTTTGAAACTATAATATCGCAGAAGAAGTAGTATTAGTAATATTAGCAATTTTTCAACATATCTTTAAGGTTCCTAGTTAAACCAACTCTAATTCCAAGCCTTGGGTCTGTATAAATATACAAAATACCTTTGCTTTGTAAATTTCTTAACCTCTTTAATAACCAACCATAGTCTGCATTTAACTTTTCCATCATTTGATCTAAATAAACATAGGTAACTCCATACTTGGCATAATGGGTTAGCAAAAATGAAGTAATTTCCATTTCTTCTTCATCTATGCTATCTTTTAGCTGTTGTAAAACACAAGCAACCTGAGAAACCCTGTTTTGTCTTTTATTGTCTGCTGAATTAGTTCTATTCGCAATAAACGACAAAGAACCCTTAGTTTTACCTCTCTCCCCCATGTTGTCTTTGTCTTTTATTGTCTGCTTAACTAATTCGCCAGCCACCTTTTGTGCCAAAGCAACAAACTCGTTAAATTTTTCATTAGAAGCATTAGAAATTAGTTCTCTAGCAAAGTCCTCTCCTTTAGGGGTTAAATACCATAATCCCATATCATACTCAACAAAACCTCTCTCTTTCCAATATGATAAATAACTTGAGATGTATTTTGTTTCCTTGTTTAAATATTGGGAAATCTCGCTAGATCTCATAGGCCTTGATGCTAGTAAAATAAGAATTGCATCAACTAGCTTACTTCTTGGCCCTCCAATTTCATTATTTTTAATTCTATTTATTAGTTTGTCTATGTCATTAGGATCACTCATTTTTACCCCCTTTTTTGTATTTTATTGTAAGAATTTTACAGAATCCTTCTTAGTATTACTATCCTTATAATAATTATTTAAATAAACAACATTGGCTCATTATGTTTATGTAAAAAGAATATAAGCTTTGCATACAATATCTTGGGGTAATAATGTTAACCCCCCGGTTAACAATGTAAGAATACTTCTTAGAGCAATTAATGAGCTCATTTTGTAAATAATCCGGCAAACCTGGAAAACCTAAATTTTTGTTATCTATAAAACCTACAACTGCTATTTTGCAACTACTTGATATTATTTGATCCCTTATTTTATATATAGATGTTAAATCCTTTGGAGGATTCATTTCTAATACCAAAATTAAACAATCTTCTAATCCCTCTATATTTAATTTAGATTCAAAAATATTTAATTTAGATTCAAAAAATTTTAAAACCATTTCCCCATTTTTTGTTAATTTATTATGTTTTCCTATTTGTATTATTAAATTATTTTCTTTAAGCCTTTTTAACATTGTTTTTACAGAAGCTTCACCAAGATTGAGATACTTTGAAAGGAAAGGCCTACCAGCATCTTTATTTTTTAAGAACTTTAGAGTTTCAATAACATGATACGCATTGAATCCAGGGACTCCTCCTTTTTTAGGTGTTATTATGTTTATTATTAGATTTATTACTTCGCAATCCTCCTGTTGGCAATACATGCCAAGCTCCTTCATCTACTTCAACCCCTTGATCTATCATAAACACTGCAATATCATTTGGAGTTATCTCACTATTATTTAGTACTGCTCTCCTTAAATTTTCCCACGAACTCTTTATTTTTATTCCAAAGTCTTCATAAAGCCACTCTACTGCTTCATCTATATCTATCTTGTTTTTCATTTGACTTAGTAAAGCTTCCTTTACAGCTTTTTCATAGATTTTTTGTTTTATTCCAGCCATTATATATCCCCTTATTTTTTAAAAAATAAAAGTTAAAAAGCAATATCGTATTAAAAATTAATTGAAATTTTTAAAATGTTCATAATAAAAATTTTGATATTATAAAATAGAAAAACAATATTATTTATAGGTTTTGCCTGAAACTAATAAAAGCCTGGTGATAAATGTGTCTGATGGTAAAAGTGTTGAGGAAGTTGAAGAAGAAAAAGTAATATCGGATAACCTCTCAGTTATATATGAGGACACGGATTTAGTTGTTTATACAGCCCCGAATGAAGAAGAATTAAAGGATATTTTGTTGGATTTGTTAAGGAAAAACGGAAAGATGAGTATTAAGGATTTCCATAGATATTTATCGGGATTAGCAAGTGAAGATAAGATTAGATATGCATTAAATGAACTACTAAAGGATGAAGCAGTAATTATTGACCGCCAAGGCTACTTCTATTCGATGGAATTGTTAAATAATGGGGAGTATTCTCCTGAAGAAGTAGAAGAATTAATGGATAATCAACCTGATGGAGAAGATATTTAAATTCCTTTGATTTTCTTAACATAAAAGGTTTAACTTTATAGGGGTTAAGGGGGCGAAAGTCCCCTCCCGTGAGGGAGGAGATGAATAGTCCCCTTATAGAAAGAATTTTATAGTTTAGCTAAAACAGATATAACTATGTAGTACAGATTGGACAGAGGTGCGCATTCAGTTTACGTACTTTATTATCACTATGTCCAAGCTGTTGACAAGGATCACTTCCGCATGCTGTTCAAGGCCAAGCCAACCCTTAATATACCTAGATATATAAACATGATAAAGACAATAACATCAAGGGGATACAGAGGAAGTTTCCACAAGTTAAGGAGAAGTTATGGAAAGGACGCATCTGATCTCCGTCGTTTTTTGGCAACTAGCGGTCAAGTTACATTGGAGGTACTGAAGAACTATGTAGAGAGCCAAGGAAAAGAGTGATGTGATACAACTATCCTTCAAGTATAGGATTTATCCGTCAAAGGAAGTAGTGGAAAAACTCCTCAAGGTAATGTAAATTGAAGCAAAAGTTTACAACATGCTGTTAGATGCCATCACGAAAGCAAGAAGAGAGGGGAAGAAGATAACTCCAAAAGATACGCAAGCAATGATTAAGGAATTGAAAGTTGAAGGAAAGGATCTAGTGTACTCAAAGGCTCTCCAAATGATAAACAATACTCTGTGGTATAACATTGGAGCACTTCATGAACTCAAGAAGAAAGGAAAGAGGGTGGGGAGGCTAAGGTACAGGAAGATCCTCAAGTTTACAAACTACAACCAATCTGGTTTCAAGGTTGAGGGAGATAAGCTGATTCTTTCAAAGATAGGTTCCATGAAGGTCCTCTTTCACAGACCTTTAGAAGGGAGAGTGAAGGGAGTGCTTATAGTAAAAAATTCCACAGGCTGGTATGCTATATTTCAAACTGAAGTTGAAAAGAAACCATTACCAAGTAACGGTAAAAGAATTGGTATTGATCTTGGTATAGAGAAACTAGTTACAACATCAGATGGTATTGTTATAGAAAATCCAAAGGTGTTTGACAAGGTTGAGAAGAAAATACGTCTTGTGCAGCGTGTCTTATCTAGGAAAAAGAAAGGTTCTAAAAATTATGAGAAGGTTAGGATTAAACTAGCAAAACTCTATGAGTATGCAAAGAATGTTATGAATGATTATGTGCACAAAATAACTACATGGTTAGTAGAACAATATGACGAGATTTATATTGAAGACCTGGAGACCAAGCAAATGGTAGAGAGATCAAAAAACAATACCTTTAGGAAGCATATCTTACATTCTATCTCCCTCTTCCTCCACCACCTCTTCTACAAGGCTGATAGAGCTGGTAGGAAGGTGGTGAAGGTAAATCCAAAGAATACGTCAAAGACATGTGCTCGATGTGGTTATGTAAAAAAACGATCTAACACTTGAGGATCGAGTATTTGTCCTAAATGTGGTTGGAAAAGCAATCGTGATTATAATGCGTCTCTAAACATTCTCCGTGCGGGGTCGGGACTGCCCTTAGTGCCTGTGGACAGGAAACCTCTACTATACATTCCCTTCTCAGAGGGTGTTATAGCAAGTTTCCTAGAAGAAGCAGGAAATTCCCATCGAGAGGTGGTGATGCCCCGCCCTCGCGGACGGGGTAGCTCACCTCTCTATAAGGCTATTTTTATAATATAGATAAAGGGGAGGGCCTTGTCACTTGATGAACTAGCTGCTATTGAAATGGAACTAATAAAATACATAGAAGGCCTGGACAAATCAGAAAAGAAAATATTAGATAATACTAAAAATCCAAATAGCAATAGTTTAATAATGATTAGGCAGTGGAAGGTTATTTTACAAGGTTTTGTGGGAGAGATCCAAAAAATAATATATGATAATAAAAATGGACATAATTTGGTTAAAGAAGTAGAAGCATGTATTTTATCTGATAAGGCAAAAACAATAATGAGAAACTCTAGCTTAAATGATCCAATTTATATAAATGTGAGGCCCTTAATTTCAGCTATATCAGCTATATCATCAATTATATGTGAAAAAAAGGCGATGACTGTTTCTCATGCTGATGGTAAATCTACTTAATAATTCTTTACAAATCTCTTTTCAAAAGGAAAGTATACCTAATGCCATGAAAAATGAAGATAAAGCTAGTATTAAGTAGTGTACTTGTTACAGATTTAAACTTAATATAAAACATTTTTAACTTTGGTTTCACATTTTAATTGTATTCATGATCAAAAATAAAGCGTGAATAGAACTCAAAAATAGAGGGGGTAAATATGTCAAACTTAGAAGAGAAGCTATTGATAAATAAGAAACAGCTTGCCCAGGTATTGAAAGAACTAAAAGAGTGGAGCGCCCCAGCTACTGTTTTGCTTAGCCTATACGTTCCTCCCGGTAGACCTATTGGGGATGTATTGCAACTATTAAGAGATGAGCTATCTATAAGCGATAACATTAAGCTTAAGCGAACAAGACAAGCTGTTAAAAGGGCTGTATCTGCAGCCATGGATAGGGTATCTATGCTACAAAAGATACCACAAAATGGATTGGTGGCTTTTTGTGGAGAAAATATGGATACAGGGGAATTTATATGTGATATGTTTAGTCCCCCTGAAAAAGTACCAGTATTTTATTATAGAACTGATAAGAAATTTGTTTTAGAAATTTTAGAAGAAATGATACAAAGTGAAGATGTTGTTGGAATAGTAATAGTTGAAAGGGATCAAGCAACTATTGGAATACTTAAGGGTAGTAGGCTTGAGGTTTTGGATGAAGTAGAAGATTATATACCTGGAAAACATATGATGGGTGGGCAAAGTCAGCGAAGAATTGATAGAATTATAGAGCAAATGGTTGATGAATTTTTAAAGAGGTTAGGTGAAAGGGTAAACAATTATTTCTTGCCATATTTAGAAATGGGAAAGCTTAAAGCAATTATAATTGCAGGCCCTGGCTATGCAAAAGAAGACTTTGTAAAATCAGGTTATTTGGATTATAGATTACAACAATTAGTTAACAAGGAGTTAATAGATGTTGCGTATCAAGGTGAACAAGGTTTAAGAGAAGTTGTAATGAAGGCTCAAGATGTTGTCCAATTTGCAATGTATAGAGAAGCAAGCGATGCATTGGAAACATTTAAAGGACATCTAGCAAGAAATACAGGTCTAGTCGTTTATGGAGAAGATGATGTTAAAAGAGCATTAGAAATGGGAATGGTTTCAATACTTCTTTTACATGAGGATGTAAATATTGAAAGATGGAAAGAAGAAGCTGAAAAGTCTGGAGCAAAAGTAATAGTTATACCTAATAGCTTACCAGAATCTGATTGGTTCTATAAAACTTTTGGCGGGGTAGCTGGTATATTAAGATACAAAATAGGCTAATCCTCGGAATTTATTTTTCTAACCCTTTCTATTCCATTTATTTCTTCAATATAACTAACTACAGAAGGCGTTACATAATTCTTCCATTTACTATCATTTTTTGCCATCAATTCTCTTATATATTGTCCTCTCCACTCATTTCTATTAAAAATAGGGGGAGTTATTACTTCAATACCTGCATCTGCAAATGCTTTACTTATAACAGGGTTTCTTGTTAATATTGCCTTAACCTTAGGTATGTAAGATAATACATAATATGCACAGCCTATGCTTATTTCTAGGGTTGGAATTGTTGCTGTTATAACTTTATCTAATGGTATTCCACTGTCTTTTAAAGATAACCTGGCCATCTCGATCCTTTCTCCTGCTGTGAAAGGATTTCTAGGGGTGTAGTTTTCTGATGCCATCCCAACAAGTATAGCAACTTCATCAAATCCTTGCTCAAATGACCACTTTACTAGGCTTAGGTGCCCTAAATGAAATGGTTGAAATCTTCCATATATTAGTGCTCTCTCAACCAAATTAATACACCCAATAAATAATAACATCCTCAAGTTAAAAATACAAATATTATTTAAAAATTAATATCCCTTATTTAATACTAATTATTTTTAATTCTTTGTAAATACAAAAATAAGAGATCAAGGGGAAAAAATTTGGAAAGAAGGTCTTGGAGAGAGGTAGTGTTTGCAGAAATCAGTGAGCCTTTATCATGGATATTGGGTATATTATCTATAACAGTTGCTTTGGGAGGTAGCCAAATAAGCAATTTGTATTTCTATATTTCACCAATATTTATAGGAATTATTGTAGGTTTTGTCTCTCATGAATATATGCATAGGTATTTATCTAGGAAATATCATATGGTATCAAGATATACAGCTAATGTTTTAGGGGTTTTGATAACCCTTGTATCGGCTTTATTACCTATAAAGCTTTTGATGCCAGGTTATGTTAAAACATGGGCTTTAGGACCAACATCTAGAAAGGGTATATTATATTCTGTTGCTGGTGGACCTATAACAAATATTGTTATAGCGTTAGCCTTATTTGTTGCATCTTTTGCCTTCTCATCTACCTTTTATTTTAACTTTTTAAGAACTGTAGGTTGGGTAAATGCATATATATCTCTTTTTAATTTAATACCTATACCACCATTGGATGGAGATAAGATAATAAGGCTTGATATAGTTTTATGGGCAATTTTGTTTATAATATCTCTTGCCTTAGTTTTTATTATTTAAATTCTCATAGAATAATTTTTAATCAAAACTTCTTTTTACAACAAATGAAGGCTCATCTTTAGAGGAGAAAAGAAGTAAAATCCTTCTCCATGGATATATAGGATCTCTCTGATGAGATTGTTCTCTGAACTTCTTTATTCTATTATATTAAGTGTAATCGGAATTATGAGGAGAATGATTAATTATCTAAAGGAAAACCCTTAGGGTTTAAAGAAATCATACCATTTAATAATGCTGATATTATAAAATTTTCTAATCAAGTTATTATTCTCTAACTAATAAATATGTCTTGGTGAAAGAAGTGAGCGAGCCGAAACAAACAAACGATCAAGATGTAAGGAAAAAATGGATAACTAAAATGATAAAAAGCGCTAAAAATCAATATAAACTGTGTCCTTATTTTGACAAAAAAACTGTACAATGCTTCTTAATGCTAACCATGAAAAACAAACATGCAAAATGCGATAGAGATGGTAGGTTTGATAATTGTCCTTTGTTCTTAGAGTATTTAGATCAGGTATATGAAAATATTAGTAAAAACAAGAAAACATTACCAAATAACTTCCAAGATATATTAACTTCTTACCTGCCTTAAATAGCGTCTTCTTACGATTCTTATTACATCTCTCATATGAGAGTGAACAAGAGGCTTAAAGGTCCTCCTATAAAGATTCTAATTGCTATAACATCTCTATATGGAAAGATTTTTATTAGATTATAAAAATTAATTTAAATTTTAAAACAAATAAATATTTAAATTTAATACTATGGTATACCATAGTATTAAATTTAAATATTGGAAAACAAATATAACAATTCTGGAGGGTTGTTGAACTGAGAAAATTATATAAAAAATTCGAAAGGTGAATTTATTGGGCAAGGATACGAATGATTTAGCTGAGCTAGTCGATGAAACAATAAAAAAAGTTGCTTTAGGTCTATATGTAAATATGAATTATTATTCTTATGCAAAATATCAAAAACCCATTAAAATTTTGATATTAGAAGAGCCTATACATGCATTTGATTTGATAAAGAATATTTCATCAATTAATACTGCAAGACTTTTATTTAAGATAATTATGAGAGCTTTAAACTTTGATTTAGCCAATATAGATTCTATAATTAGATTCTTTAGAAAAAGGGGATGATAAACCTTATAAGGATGCCCTCTTCTCAATAAAATATTCTCAATAATGCATAAAATTTATATTTCAGAATTTTTAACACCATAAAGGGATGGAGCTGAAGTGGTTAAGATTGTCTTTAACAAAGATTGGTATCAAAGGACTCGATGAAATTTTCAGCAAAATATACAGAGGCTCAAATAATATTAATAGCAGGAAATCCAGGAACAGGTAAAACAACTCTTGGATCTAAATTTCTTTATGAAGGTTTAAAAAATGATGAAAATTCAATTTATTTAAATTTTACAGAAACAAAAAAGGATTTTTATAGGAACATGTTAAATTTAGGAATAGATTTTGAATATTATGAAAAACAAGGTAAATTTAAATATATTGAAGCAATAACAATCACAGATATTAATGCATTATCTGACTTATTGCAAGAATTGCTAAATTTAATTGATAAAATGAATGCAAAAAGGTTGGTTATAGATTCAATTAGCGCTATAATGCAATTGGGTGAACAAAATTTAGGTAAAATAAGGGAATTATTACATAACTTCTTTTATTTAGGCCCTAAATTAAAAGAAGTTACAACATTTTTGATTGCTGAATTACCATATGGTAAGAAAAGCGTTGGATATGGTGTTGAGGAATTCATTGTTGATGGTGTTATTATTTTAAAAATTAAAATTGTTAAGAGAAAAATCATTAGATTAATGGAAATAAGGAAGATGAGGGGGAATGAAATAAGCATTGGAGAAGTACCATTTGTAATTGAATATCCAGATGTCATATCATTTAGGGTTCCTCCTACTCTTAATATTATACCTTCCGGAATAAATCCATCAAAAGGATTTATAGAAATAAAAGTTGGAAATAATAAGCTTACTTTTGCATCTGGAACTCAAAACATTTTTATAGTAAATCCTAGCGTAGATTCCCTACCATTTTTATCATTTATTATACCTCAACTTTTAGTTAAAGGTAACAGAATCGTTTACAGAAGCTATATTCATAGCGAAAGTACAATAAAAGATAAGATGACTAAATGCTTAGAATATTATCCAAATAATAAGGAATTAATTAATAACTTGCTTGTTAGGAATTTGAATCCCTCATCAAAATCAATAATTGAATTAGAATTAAATGCAGAAAAAATAGATAATATTGAGAAACCTAATATAGTAATTGTTGAAGGGCTTAGTACTTATATTGACATAGTTTCAGATTTGGATACTTATAAAGAAGAACACTACAATAATTTAATAAGAAGGGCTGGCAATAATATAACAGGTTTTTATTTTATAAATGAATTCGAAGAAAATATGTCGAAGATCCCTTTGATAAGTGTTTATGACAATGTTTTCTATTTAACTATTAAAGATAAAAATATACTTTTAAAATCAATAAGAAATCATTTAAAAGCTGTACCATTAGACCCTATAGAAATAGATGCAAGAAGTATAGAATCCTGCATTGCAGGTTAAAAATATAACTTATAGCAAGGCAATTATAGTATTAATATATTTTTAAGCAAGTTTAATAAAATCTTAACATAAGAAAAGCATAAATAAGATAATTATTTCTGCTCAAATTAATTTCTTGAAATCAAAGGGTTTAATTTTTATTATCATTAAGATTATTCTAGTTCCTGAAGTGCAGGTAATCTATTATAAGAAATCTTTATTAATTTTTATATAAAAATTTAAATTATTTTTATAATTTAAAGGAAGTTTTAGAAATCATGGTATAAGAGAAGTTAAAATTGCCTTTTCGCTATGTAATCTATTTTCCGCTTCATCCCATACTGCTGACCAAGGACCTTCTATAACTTCTTCTGTTACTTCTTCTCCTCTATGGGCTGGTAGACAATGTAAGAATATTGCTTTATTATCAGCTCTTTCCATAAGTTTTGTGTTAACTTGATAAGGTCTTAGTATTTTCTTCTTAGCCTCAGCAATATCTTCTTGTCCCATGCTTACAAAAACATCTGTATAAACTACGTCAGCCTTATCTACAGCCTCAAAGGGATCTTCAGTAAATACTATTTTTGATCCACTTATTTCAGCAAATTTCTTTGCAGCATTTAATATTTCTTCGTTTGGCTTGAGATCTTTTGGAGACCCAACATAAAAGTCTACCCCTAATTGAGAAGATATAATCATTAAGCTATGTACCATGTTATCGCTTCCATCGCCTACAAATGCAAACTTTAATCCCTTAAATTTACCTTTCTTTTCATATATTGTCATATAATCTGCTATTACCTGCATTGGATGGGATAGATCGCTTAAAGCATTTATAATAGGAACACTAGCATATTTGGCCATTTCAATTAAATCATTATGATTCCTTACTCTAGCTGTTATTCCATTAACAAACCTTGATAAGACTCTAGCAGTATCTTTTATAGGCTCGCCTCTTCCTAATTGAAGTTCATTCCATCCTAATACAATAGGTTGTGCACCTAGTTGATATGCTGCAACCTCTAAGCTCACCCTTGTTCTTGTTGAAGGCTTTTCAAAAATCATAGCAATGCTTCTCCCATTTAATGTATTTAAAATCCTTTCTCCAGCATGATATCTTCTTTTTAAGTCCAAACCTAAATCAATTAAATACCTTACCTGCTCAGGGCTGAAATCTTTTAAACACAGCATATCTTTTCCTTTTAATTCATTAATTGACATTATTATCGCCATGATCCAATAATAAATTAAAAAGGTATAAAAGGATATATGGAGAAAAGGGAGAGAATTTGATTATAAAAATAAATATTGATTGTCCAGATAAAGAAGCAATAAAAGAAGTAGCTAAAGTCATAAAAAATGGTGGAGTAGTTGTTATACCTACAGATACAGTATATGGATTAACAGCAGATCCATTTAATGAAAAAGCTATGAGAAAAGTATATGAAGTTAAGGGGAGAGAAGAGGGGAAGCCTTTACCAATACTTTTAGGGGAAAGCCATGATGCATTTTCATTGGTAAAGCCTAGCGAAACTTTTTGGAAGCTAGCTAGAGCATTTTGGCCTGGCAGCTTAACAATTGTTGAAAATTTATCTGAAAAAGTTCCATCCCATTTATCTATATGGGGCAGCATAGGAGTTAGGCTCCCTAATTGTTATTTTTGTAGGGCATTGGCTAGAGAAGTTGGAGGGGCAATCATTGGAACAAGCGCAAACATTTCTCATATGAAATCACCTGTAAATGTTGAGGAAGCCTATAATATGTTAAAAGATAAGGTAGACCTTTATGTAGATGGGGGCCAAGCAAGGATAGGTATTTCTAGCACAGTTGTGAGCATAATAAATAAAGAAATTAAGATATTGAGAGAAGGGGCAATTAAAGAAGAAGATATAAAAAGGGTATTGGAAAGTGAATAAAAATGAAAATAATTGAGCCTGATGAAGATCAAATAAGAATTATTAGATCAATTTTATCATATCAATTTGATGAAAGGGTAGCTGAGGCTTTTATAAAATTACCTTTAAAAATATCAATGAGGTTAGGTAAAATAAGGTATGTTTATCTTAATGGAAACAGAATAATGACATTAAGACCAACAGATTTTGGATTTACTTTAAGTATCGAGGCTGGGAAAATAATTTTAGAAAATTCTGATTATCCAAAATATAGAGTTGTTGTTAGGGATGATGTAGAATATATGGGGGATGTAATGGGAATAGATGTTATAGATTCGGATCAATCAATAAAACCAGGAGATGAGGTGGTCATAATAAGTAATAAAGGAGAAATAATAGGTATAGGAAAGGCTAAGGTGCCCGGATTCATGATGAAATCTATGGGTAAGGGTGAGGTTGTGAGATTTAGGAAGGTGTTAAGAAATGAGAAGAAAAGTTGAAATAATTTTAAATGTAAATGAAGAAATATTTAAAGATAATGTAATAATAACTGGTTTCCCAGGTTTTGGGAGAGTAGGTTATACTGCTCCAAAATACTTATCTCTTGCTTTGCAAATGAAAAAAGTTGGATATATTATGACTGAAAGGATGCCCTCAGTTATTTTGGTAGAGGATGATGGAGTAGGCTTACCGTTTGAAATATATCAAAATAATAATGTAACAGTTTTAATGAATAGGGCAATTCCAGAAATAATTGATCAAAACGCGTTTAGTAAGTCCATTTCTGATTGGATTAAAAATATGGGATTTAAATATGTAGTATTGATAGGGGGACTTAGCAGAGAATTTATGAGCGAAAATGAGACTTATTGGTATAGATGGATTAGCAATACATATTATAATGGGCCTAAACTAGAAGCCCCGATGATGGAAAAAGGCTTAGGTGTTGTAGGACCTCTAGCTCTTCTCTATATTTATTTGGAAAGATTAAAAATACCAACAGTAATGGTTTTACCTTATTCTATAATTGAAGGAGTGGACTATGATGCAGCATTCGTTGGAGTAAAGGCAATACTTAAGAATTTATTAAATATGGAAACGGCAGTGCCAGAACTTGAGCAACTTGCAACTAAACAAAGAGAAGAAATAGATAAAATAGTTAAGATGATTCAGGCAGAGTCACAAAAAGTGGGAACATCAAACATTTATATGTGAGGTCATTGTTAACCGGGGGGTTAACAATGATATCTAATTATAATTTTTGTTATAATTAAATAATTTAAACAAGTAGATGATTTTAATTAAACAACATTTTCATAAATAGAATTATATAAGATAGCATAATTCTTACTTTCTGCATTAATGGTTGCTTTCATTATGTTAAAAGAGGTTATGAATTGGGAAATGCTAAAAGATTTTTATTAAAACTATAATTATAGCAAATAGTAATTAACGTTATGAATTCTTTAAGACTTTTCTATTATGTGAACTTAATTACAAGGAATTCTTATGGAATTAATTAAGCAAACAATGATATTTTTAAAAAAAATTTAGATTATTAAGATTTAAGGGGTTCTAATATCAATATTTCATTATTGCATGATGGGTAAGCTATTGCCTTATCTTTAATAATGGCAGATAATTCATACGGATCCCTTAAGAAAATTTTTGAGATATTAAAAGACTTTTCTGGATTATTTATGCAACAAAATACTATACCTGAACTTTTTGCTTTAAATTTAGGCATAATATCTTTATCAACAATTTCATCTAATTCAATTATTATATTATTCTTATTAGATAAATTTTTAATAGAATTTAGAATTTCATCATTTATTAACAAATCCTTATTAATTTTTATTAACAAATCCTTATCTTCATTTAGATTATTTAAATAATTAATAATGTTATATAGGTTTTCATTGCTTAAATCAACACAATTTTCTTTATCACATTTAGGTTTTTCTCCAATTCCAATCTCTATATAATCTTTTAAATTCAATAAATCACGGCTATTGTAAATCCATAGAACAAATGGTTTTTCTAATTTTAATTTTATCTTATCTTCCTCAGCGCATACGAGATCCTTGTTTCCTAAAGATGTTAAAAGTAATTTCCCTCTTAACTCAATACCTTCACAATCATTAATATAAACAGGTTTATTTATTATATAAGAACTTGTTATAAAAAATCCAATGGGGCCTAAAGAAGATGAAATACCTAATAAAATAGATCTTAAGAATTTTTGTTCACTAGATGAAATAAAGGAGCTTAATAATGAAAATATAAAATATGATAAAAGAAACCTATAATTAAAATCTACAGTCCCATTTAATATCAATATTAATGATAATGAAAAAGCAGTTATAGCTAAGGGTATTGGATTTTCTGGTTTATTCAAAATAATTTTTTTCTTAGATTTTATAAAGAAATAAACAATGAAAGATACAAAGATTCCAAAAATAATATAAATTAATAATAAATAATCCATAAATGTATTTGAAAGAAATAAAAATGGTATAATGGATATGGCAATTCCTGGTAAATAATTTTTGTTATATATTGTAGAAATTGCAGAAAAAATAGAAACTATTATTGGTAAAACAGTTAAATATAATATAAAGCTGATTCCATAAATTGTAAGGTTAAATGATGTTAAATACCTTAATATGAATATAAATAAAATTAATATCACAATGTTAATTATTATGTCGTATTTTTTGCATATCGTTTCTTACACCATATTTTTAAAAGAAAAAGTTTGCTTAAAAATTTCTAATTAAATATATTCCCAAACTCTTTTACCCTTATAATTATACACTATAGATTTCATGGCTGTAACTTGTCCAATACTATATCCTATACCTTCTCTACCAATACCAGAATCCTTTCTTCCTCCAAAGGGATAATAGTTAATTCCATGTTTTGGCATATCATTAATATATATCGCTCCTACTTCAAGAAGTCTAATCAATTTTCTAATGGTATTAACATCATTACCAAATATTGATGCATCTAGGCCATACCTTCTTCCATTTGCCAATTCTATTGCTTGGTTTAAATCATCAAACTTTGTTATTATTGCTATTGATGAAAATATTTCTTCTTTATATGCAATGAGATCCTTAACCTTATCTTGGTCACACTCAATTAATGCAGGTGTTATAAAAGTTTCATTAATCCTTTTTCCTCCAAATATTATTTTACATCCTTTCTTTTCAGCATCTTTTACTGCTTCTTCCCACTCATCAGCACTAGACTTATCTATTAATGGTCCCATAGAAACACTTTTATCTCTTGGATCTCCTACCTTAACTTTTGATAATTCATTTAATAATTTGTTTTTAAGTTCATCATATATTTTATTTTCTGCTAAAATTAATTTAATCGAATCACATCTTTGTCCGCTATAGCTGGTTATTGCTAATGAAATCCTTTCTGAAGCTAAATTTATATCAGCATCGCTTAATACTATAGCAGGATCTCCTCCCCCTAATTCCATTATAAACTGTTTAATTCCAGCTTCTTTCATAACTTCTATACCAGTTTTTGTGCTACCAGTTAAGTTAATTATGCTTATTTTACTATTAGATACTACTTTAGACATAGACCTTCCAGGTATAGTAATTAAGGCAATGCTCTCTTTAGGAAATCCTGCATCTAAGGCTGCTTTTACTAAAAATAGAGAAGGTATTGGATCAGAGCTCGGCGGCTTTAAAATTAATGCATTCCCTGGTAACATCGTGTAGGTTATTTTGTTTGCTGAATCAAATAAAGGATAATTGAATGGAATAATTATTAAAGAAATTCCATAGGGTTCTCTTCTAATTAATGCCTCTGTTTCAAGTGCTTCAGAGCTCCAATCTCCAGGTATTAGGTCTCCAATAATTTCTCTCAAATCTAAAGGTGCTTTTTTAAGTCTTTCTATAGTTGCAGAAACCTCTCCTTTTGCTGAATTATAAGTTTTACCAGCATTTATAATGAGGGAATCAATTATAGCATCTTGATGCTTTTCAATTAAATCAGCCATTCTTTCAATTATCTTAAGCCTTTGATCTCCAGGCATATCCCTTATTTTCCATCTACCAACTTTGTAAATGTTGTCAATAGCATTTTCAACCTCAGTTTCGCTTGGTCTTGAGATATATGCTATTGTATTGTTATCAATGGGGGAAACTATTTTTGCCTTATCATAACTACTTTTCCATTCTCCATTTACAAAATATTTGAAAACAGGGATCCCATCTTCAATGTTATACAAATCCTTAAAATAAGGGTCATCTAAATTAAGCTTAGTCTTTTCATTAATCAATCTCATCACCATATTAATAATTGTTTTAGATAGTATTAAGTCTGAGTATATCTATAAGAAATATATTTTTACATTAGCATAAATCAACTACATCGGGATTTCTTATCTTAAATCTTTCATTAGAATTTGCTTTACCTCTTTCATGATATGATAATGCTTCCCAATAACCATCTATGTATTTATCACTTATATATAATGAGCTTAAATATTTCGCTCCCTTCCAACCAAACAATTCTGGAGAATAAATTCTAGCAGGAAATCCTGATTCTGGACTTAATTTCTTGTTATCCATTTCTATAACAACAAACGTATTTTCTAGCAATTCTTTATCCATAGGTATTGTTGAAGAATATCCAGTTAGACTTTTTGCTAATATCCATTTAGATTCGCTTTTTATTCCAGAAAGTTTTAATAATTCCCAAACGCTTATCCCTTTCCATTTTCTCCCTTTAACGCTCCAACCAGTAACACAATGAAAATCTTTTTCTCCAATATCTTTTGAAATTTCTTCCAATTCATTATAGCTTAATTCTATTTCTTTTGGTACATTTCCTTTAATGCTTAGTTTGTAATTGTTTATATCAATGCTTGGAATGTAATTTTCTGCAATATAAATTACGAATTTAGGTATTTCCTTTTGTCCAACTGGAATTTCTGATGAGCAGGACTTATCTAAAAATATTGGTTCAAGCTTTTCTCCAAATTCTAATGTTTTCCCTTTAATTAAATTGCCTGCGATATTTTCATTAAATTTATTTAAAACTGAAGAAAAAATAACGCCGCTGCTGTTTAAAAAATATCCATTCTTTTCGACAATTCTTAATATTCCATCTAACGCATTTATCTTAAATTTGTGCAAATTGAAGCTTCTACCAATAAGTTCTCTTTCTATGTAATCTCCCAATTCAAAGCTATAATCAAAAAGTTCATTTAATGTTTTTATTGTATTTAAAGCAACATTTTTTATATCATTAAATCCTTTTATTTTTATTGATCCTCCACATTCAAAAACTATTGGTATATCTAAAGCCTCTAGCTCTTTATTATAATATGCTTTGCAGCCTTGTATTTCCATTTATCTCCCTATAATTTATAAGGGATGCATATTTTTTAATTTTAACATATATTATCGCGTAACCCTCTCTTTTTAATTTTAAAATATAATAGAGGGGAACATGATAATAGACAAGGTACCAAGGTATTTAAGACCATTAATAGGTTTAATAGGAATTTTAATTATTTTGATGGAAATACATTTTAACATTTATAAATACATTTTTTACATAATATACATTTTACCATTAATTGGTATTCCAATAATTCTAAGATTAAGCAAAATTAAAAAGGCAAATAACTTAAAGGGGAGCTATGATGTAATAGAGATAGAGTTTAATGGCAGTAAAGAAGAGAAGGAAGAAATGAGCAAGGCTATATCAAATATTGTTAAGGATAGGTCAAAGGATAACAATGTAAAATATGGTTCTTTTTCAATATCCTCTGGAGGATATACTAGGTCATTCATAGCAATAGGTTCTAAAGAAAAGAATTATGTAGAAATTGAAAGGGAAGTATTGAAAACGTTAATTTCTACTACGCTAAAAAACGTTAAAATAAAGGATCCAAATGAACAAGAAAAAGAAAATATAATAAAAGCAATAGAATCGATAAGCCCAATAGGAAAAGGCGAAATATTTTTAATTCCTACAGATAAAGGCATATCATTAAACGAAGGGATTTATTTAGGGAAAACATTTGATGGGGCTTATGTAAAAGATGTATATCTTAGTAAAAAAGATTTAGAATCTCATATAGCTATCTTTGGCTCTACTGGCTCTGGGAAATCAACAACTGCTGCAACAATTGCATATAGGGCATCCAGCTATTATGATGTTTTAATATTAGATTGGACAGGAGAGTTTTCTGATATTATAAAAGAATCTAATGTAATATTACCAAAAGATTTTAATATAGATCCATTTAAATTAGAGGAATTTAATAAAAGAATTGATATTTTAATAGATTCATTAAGTAATGGTTTGGGTTTAACTCAGCCCCAACAATATCTTTTGATGAAGGTTATACAAGAAGAAAAACCAAAGTCTATAAGCGATTTGATAGATAAGATAGAGAAATATGGAGAAGAAGCTAGATGGGATAGAGATGTTAAGAGGGGTTTATTAAGAAAAGTAGAAAATTTAAGGAATATTGTTAAGAATGAAAATAATAAAAAATTAGAATTAAAAAATGGCATAAATATTTTAAGGCTTAGCGATATTGATGGACTAAATTCAAGAAAATCATATGCCTTGTTATTTTTAGCTATGGTATACCTTAATAGGAAAAGAGAAGATAAAAATCTTTTAATAGTTATAGATGAGGTTCAAAATTACTTTGATATAGAAGGAAGCTCATTAATTGAGCAGATGATGGCTCAATCAAGAAAATACGGTTTAAGCCTAATTGTATCAACTCAATCCCCTGCATTAATACCTAATAGCTTATTGCTTAATGCAAATACTAAAATAATACATGCATTAAGAAGTGCCAGAGATAAAGAAATAATTTATTTGTCTATGAATTTAAATCATGAATTAAATAATCAGCTAGATAAGTTAGAAGTTGGTGAGGCTTTAATACAATCCCCCTCAATCACTGATCCTATCATTATTAAAGTTGACATC
The DNA here is from genome assembly GCF_000317795.1 of Caldisphaera lagunensis DSM 15908. Classification (NCBI taxonomy): domain Archaea; kingdom Thermoproteati; phylum Thermoproteota; class Thermoprotei; order Acidilobales; family Acidilobaceae; genus Caldisphaera; species Caldisphaera lagunensis. The sequence goes on along the minus strand of NC_019791.1, from coordinate 1,258,378 downwards.
ATCAACAAGGGAAGAGATAAAATCAATAAGAGTTTCATTGAGAAGCCAGTTTATTCTAATTCCAAAGTCAAGAGTATTAATTTTATTAAAGACGATATCTAGTAAATTATTTGGGTTTTCATTACTTGTATCAATTTCAATAACGATGTCTTTATAATCATAGATATCTTCAGCTATTGTATTAAATGCTTCTGCTAAAACATTTTCTTTAACCTTCTTTTCATCCCATCCTTTTTTATTAAGCCTATCCATTAAAATTTTTGGATTTGTTCTAAGCAAAATTAAAAACAATGTATTTAAATAAAACCTGTCATCATCTAAAAAAACATCTGGATAATGGGTAACAAGAATTGTTAATCCCTTCCCTTTTTCTTTTAATATTTCTTCTTTTAGTTCATCTTCTTTAATTACATAAGTATCTCTACCAGTTTCATCTGGAATAACTAAATTTTTCTTTACTGCAAAATCTGAAACCTCTATATAATTACAATTCAATTCTTCAGATATTAGTTTTGCTAAAGTGCTCTTACCAGTTCCTGGGGTACCTGAAATAAATATGAATCCTTCTTCATTCATTTTTTTCAGCCCAAAGCCTTGATATCTCATCTTGGGGAGGTGAATTTATTATATTTATTTTATCTCCCTTTTTTACAAAAACTTTTGGATTATCGCTTGGATTTAATACTCTTCCTATAATAGAATATTTAACGTTTAAGTTTTTCAAAACATTTTCTGCCTCATCTCTTTTGTTTATTGGTATTGAGGCTAAAATGGAACCACTGCTTATTAACTTTAAATAATCTATATTCATTTTTTCAGATATAATTTTTGTTTCCTCCTCAACGAACACCTTTTCTTCATATATTTCTATATCATGATTTGAAGAATATGCTATCTCATATATCCCTCCTAATAACCCCCCTTCTGTTGGATCATGCATGCTATTAACAAGCTTTCTATCTGAAAGTTCTAATGCCTCTTTCATTATGCTTATCCTTTTTACAAAATCAGCTGCACTTTCTATTATATTTAAAGGAACCCCTGCCTTTATTGCCTTTTCTCTGAAATCTGTTGCAATTATAGAGCTCCCTTCTAGACCTGCAGGTTTTATTTGAAATATTAAATCCCCTTCTTTTGCATTCCTTGTTGGTACATAACAGTCCCTACAAGAGCAGCCAATTGCTGTTCCAATAATAATAGGGGAAACTAGGCCTGGAGTAGATTCTGTATGTCCTCCAACTATTTCAACATTTAGATTTTTTGCTTCTTTAACAGCGCTCTCCATAATGCTGTTTAATGAAGAATACAAAGACTTTTCTGGCATTAAAATATCTAAAATAAGCCATCTAGGCCTAACTCCTGTTACAGCTAAATCATTTGTAACTATATCAACCGCTAAAGATCCTGCATAATATCTAGCTTCTGTTATAGGATCTGAATGAATTGCTAATATGCATGAGCCTAAATCTATTAAAGCTGCATCCTCTCCAATTTCAGAGCCAATTATTGTTGAGGCCTTTTTAAATGAGTTTGCATTATCTAATACAATTTCTTTTAATATTTCTGAAGGTAATTTACCGATCCATTTAGACAAAATTAAACCCCTAGTATTGTTCTCTTGCTATTTTTGCAGCTTTAACCATATTTATTAGTTTTTCTTTAGCTATATCCCTAGGTAAGAGCTTTAATCCGCAATCAGGATCTATATAAACTTTTTCTGGACCAATGATATCTAATTTCATTAGCTTATCAATCGCTTCTTTTATTTCATTAACGCTCTCTACTTGCAATGAATGCACATCAACAACCCCATATCCAAGCTCTTTATTATATCCATATTCTTTTAGATATGGCAATAACCTGAAATTGCTGTTTTTGAATTCTAAATCAAATTGATCAACTGGGTAATCCAATATATAAGGCAAAAGCCTCTCAAGCTTACCATAGCAAATATGTACAATCCTTTTTGCATCAATACCTTTAAATATATAATCTAATGCCTCCTTTAATAGATCAGCCTCTTCTTTCCAAGGTCTTGTAGATAAAGCTGGTTCATCAACTTGCACATATTTTGCCCCATTTCTTATTCCTTCTAGGATTTCTTCTCTTATTATTTTAGCAAAATCCATTATGATTTCTCTTCTATCTCCATAGAACAGATCGAAGCTCCATTCAAGCATTGTATAAGGTCCCGTTATAATTAATTTAACGGGTCTACCATTGCTTATTTTGTTTGTATATAACCAATCTGTAATAATCATTTCCTTAATCCTTTCCAATTTCCCAACAATAACAGGTTTTCTGAAGTAAACGTTATCAAATATCCTAACCCAATCTCCTTCGTTATACCCCTTTAGTCTTTGAGCAAAATATACTACCATATCTTCCCTTGATTGTTCTCCATCGCTTATTATATCAATTCCAGCATCTAAGTAATCCTTTACTACTTCATTTATTGAATCCCTTATTTTTTCATGGAATTCTCCTTCGCTTATTTCATTTCTATCCCTTTTCTTTATTATTTCGCTTGCATTACCAAGTTTTGGATAGCTTCCTACTACAGTTGTTGGGAATTTTTTGGGAACTTCATAGCTCATTATTTCTCAACCTCCTTTATAGGATTTATAATTTCAGCATTTAATTCATTTCCCAATTTTTCTAAGCAATACCCAAGCAAATAGGTCTTCCTAATTGCAAAATTATATGGAATTACATCAAACCAAGTTGTTGTTGTTATCCCAATTTCTTCTTTTTCTAAATTTAAAACATTACTTATAATTTCCTTTATTTTATCACAATTATCATCATAAATTCTTCTTGAATCTATCAAACCCAATATTGGTTTTTTATCAGAAAAGCCTTTGCTTTTTATTAATTCTAACCCTCTTGAAGGGGAATCCATTATATCTAGGCTTATGTAATTTACTTTTGTATCAATTATTTTTTCATAAACTTCCTTTTTAGGTATATCAAAATAAATGGATAGGGTTGTTGGTATCTTAACTCTTTTTGCAATATTTGATATAAGTTCTTTAGCTAGTTCAGCATCTTCTTCACTTATTTCATGATCTGATAATATTGGTTCATCTATTTGTATCATACCAGCACCGGCTTTTTCAGCCTTTTCTGCTTCCATGGATAATATTGATGAAATGCTATTCGCTAAGTCTTCTTTAGATAAGTTGCTATGATTTTCCCCCATTAATGTCAAGCTTAAAGGTCCTGGGATAACTGCCTTTAATAATGAAGGATATGCAACCTTTTTATAAAATCTTATCCTTTGAGGCCAAACGAATTTTTCAACATCTGGCTCACCAGTAAATATTGGTATTCTGTAGAAAAAGTTATTGTCAAAATACCTTAATAGACCTGCTATGGAAACATTTCTCCAAGATTCTAAAAAAGGTCTAAATATATCATGAAAATCAAGCATTCCATCAGTAACATATTTTAATCCAGAAGAAACTTGAGCTCCTATAACAGAACTTGAGGAAATTGCTATAAGAATTTCATGATCTAAGTAAATTGAATCTCCCCTTTCTAAATCTCTCATTTCATGTCTAACATCTATTGATCTAGGGTATCCCCCAAGGACTGCCCCCCATAGTTTGACCACATTTTTCACCTATGTTTTCTAAAAAGTAAAAAATAATAAACTTTAAAGGAATTATCCAAACTTTATTAATAAATTATTTTGCAAGTATTTTAAATTCCTATTAAGATAGCTAATATGGTGGAAAAATGCCCAAAATTAAGGGAAACATTTACATAGTAGATGGTCTAAGAACGCCTGTTGGAAGATTTGGAGGAAGCCTAAAAGATATCCATCCAACAGATTTAGCATCATATACATTAAAATCTTTAATAAATAGAGTAGGAATCTCACCAAAGGATTTAGATATGCTTGTTTATGGTCATGTTATTAGAGCAGGAACTGGTATGGATACTGCAAGACAAGTTGCATTGAAAGCAGGTGTTCCTGAATATATAGATTCTATGACTGTAGACATGGTATGTGCAAGCGGTATGAATGCTATAATAACTGCTGCAAATTATATTCAAGCAGGCTCTTATAATTTAATAGCTGCAGGCGGTATGGAATCTATGAGCTATGCCCCATTTATATTAAAGCAAAACATTAGATGGGGGGTAAAGCATTTAATAGGAAATGAAATGAAAGTATTGGATGCAATGGTATATGATGGATTATGGGATGTGTTTCAAAATAAAATAATGGGAGAAGAAGCAGATATGACTGCAAAAGAATATAATGCTGATAGGGATTCGCTAGATAAAATTTCATATGAATCACATATGAGAGCGGCTAAGGCATGGGATTCTGGTTTAATGAAAGATTTCGTTATACCATTTGAACAAAATGGTAAAACACTTTTAGAGCAAGATGAGGGCATAAGGAGGGATACTAGCATAGAAAAATTAAAAATGCTAAAACCAGCATTTAGTGGAGGTTATCATACAGCAGGTAGCAGCAGTCAAATAAGTGATGGTGCTGCTTCCTTATTAATTGCTAGCGAAGATAAGGTTAAAGAATTAGGTTTAAAGCCTTTGGCAAAAATAGTAGGCTTTTCATTTCACGGAGTTGAAACATGGAAGTTTCCAGCAGCACCTGTTGGAGCGATAACTAAGCTCTTAGACTCTATTAAATGGAACATAAATGATGTGGATTATTTCGAAAATAATGAGGCATTTGCAGTAAATAGCTTTATATTACATAAAGAATTGGGGATTCCTTATGAGAAGCTTAATGTGCATGGTGGTGCTATAGCTATAGGTCATCCTTTAGGAATGAGTGGGGCAAGAATAACTTTGGAATTAATTAACGTGCTTAAAAAGCATGGAGGAAAGAGGGGTATCGCATCTATTTGCCATGGATTAGGAGGGGCATCTGCAATAGCAATAGAATTAGTTTAATAAATTAAAATAATTAAAATTTAAAAATATAATAAGAGGAAAGCCTAAGCCGATAAATAGAAAATTTGTTATACTATTCTAAACATGAATTCGTTAAGCTTTTTCAGCATGTAATCTTATTAATGATAAAAAATCCTTAATTTTGTAAAGGATTATAGAATTGTAATTTTATTATCTATAATATTATTCCCACTTAAAATATAACAAATTATTCCATAACATTTAAATATTTTAACCCTTGTTTTTTGATAATATAAAAAGGTAGGGGTAGCCTTATTGAGCGTTGATGATAAAATAGATGATAAAATAGAAGAAGAGAAGAAAATAAACATATTAGATGAATATGGTGTAGTAGGCTACCCCAAAGTATTAATAAGGATTTATGAAGACCAAGAAAAAAGAAGACTTTATAATGTAATTGAGCCTCCTTTAGATGATATTTCTTCAAAGATATACAAAGAATTGGTAGATATGATTTCAAAAGATGTAGATTTATCTAGAAAACTCTCTGAAAAACGTACATTGGAAGAAGGTATCACTATTTTATTAGAAAAAGCAAAAAAATTAGCATCAAAAAGATAATAAAAGGATTTCATTTTAGGAAAGATGGAAAGTTTAGTGATTTGCAGAAAAAGATAGATGAGATAGCTTTAATATCATCTTATTATGTTTCTAGAGATTTAATTGGCTATGGAAAGCTTGAACCTCTAATAAGGGATCCATATATTGAGGATATATCATGCAATGGCTTACATATACCTGTTTTTGTTTATCATACAAAATATGAATGGCTAACAACAAATATCATATTTAATGAACAAGAGGAGTTAGATTCTATAATATCAAAATTGGGAGTAAGAAGTAATAAAGAACCATCTATAGCCTCGCCTATAATAGAAGGTGTTTTAAAGCCTGAAGGATATAGAGTAAATATAGTTTTAGATATAGTATCTAGGAGAGGTCATAGTTTCACTATAAGAAAATTCAGAACAGAACCCTTTACATTAATTGAATTAATGAAATCAAGGACCTTAGACCCCTTAGTTGCTGCATTAATTTGGATGGGAGTAGAAAATAAACAGGGTATAATATTTTATGGTCCAACTGGTAGTGGGAAGACAACGTTGCTTAATGTATCAACTATGTTATTACCAACAGAATATAAAATAGTTACAATTGAAGATACACCAGAAGTTTATTTACCATTTCATGAAAATTGGGGAGCTATGATGACAAGATTATCATCCGATTCTAGAATTGAAAGCATAACAATGCAATCTCAAATAGAAGCTGCATTAAGACAAAGGCCTGATGATATAATAGTTGGGGAAATAAGATCTAGAGAGGCTTATGCATTTTTCCAAGCATTAGCAACAGGTCATGGAGGGTTAACAACTATCCATGCGGAATCTGCTGATGTTTTAATTAAGAGATTAATGTCCCCTCCAATGAACGTTCCTCCCAGCTTAATATCCGCAGCTAGGTTATTTATTAACATTTTAAGATTAGAGGAAGGAGGAAATGTTTTTAGGAAGGTTATGAAAATTGATGAATCATGGGGTTATGATATAGAAACTAATAGCGTTATACTAAAAGAGAAGGTTTTATGGGATAGATATAAGGATAAATGGTATATGAAAGGAAAAGAAAGCTATCTCCTAAAATCTATAGCTTCCCTTAATTTAATAAGCTATGATGAAGCATTTGAAGATCTTAAGAGAAGGGCAACAGTATTAAATTGGTTAATAAATCAAAACGCAGATATTGCTATGATTAACAAAGTTCTTAGATTATATAAAAGAGATCCAATAAGTCTATATAATAAAGCCAGAGAAGAAAGCGGTGAATTCAATATAGAAATAAGGGGTGATTAGAATTAAATTAGAAATTGATTTTAAAGAAATTCTTTTAAAAATAAATAAAATTTTATATCAATTTTATAATAATATTAAACCATGTAATTTAATTAGAAAATTGAGTCCTAACATAGATTATATGATATTAGGCTCTGGGGTCAGTGATAGTTTTGATAACTATTGCAAAAAATTAGTTACCTTAATTTTTCTATTTATTCCCACTTTACTATGGGAATTTATTTACATATATATGAGTTATTCAGGCAAATATACCTTGGAAAATATTATAGTTGCATCTATTTTAATCGTTATTTTAGGCTATCTTTTATCTGCTGGAATAAGCGTTTTGATACCTTCTTTTAGATATTCATCTAGAAAAGATGATTTGGAGGCAAAGTTTCACGTATTTGCATCAACTTTAACCTCATTATTAGCTGGAGGAGAAGGTATATCTCAAGCTCTATCTACTTTTTCTGAAAAATATGCTGATGAACTAAAGGAATTTAATGTTGAAATGACATATATAAAAACATCTACCAAATTAAATGAAAGTCCAACAGATATATTGCTAGGTTTGTCTAAAATAACCCCTTCTCCAAGCTTAAAGCTTTTGGCTCAATCATTGGCAAGAGGAATAACAGCGGGGGCAGATTTAGTTCAAATAGCCCAAGATTCCATATCATCATATTTGAATTATTATTATTCTCTAGTTGAAAGAATATCTACATCTATAGGAACTCTTCTAGAATCATTTTTGGTTGTAGGTATAGTAGGCCCAGTTTTAGTAGGTGTAATGGGAATGCTCTTTACTGTATATCCAGTTACAACTCTTAGCTTTTCCTCATTAATAATCTTAGTTATATTTATATTAATTCCTATAGTCTCCTTGATTACAGCTGTTTTGGCTGATAATCAAACATCTAAGTTAAAACTTTAGGTGATAATATTGAGGACTGTAGGCCCACCAAAATCATTAAAGTATTTGATTATAATGCCTATTACAGGTTTATTATCTCTTTTGATTTTTTATTATTTGTTTAAAATGGCTTTTCCTACACAATTTCCTGAGTTTACCTCTTTTTCAGGCATACCTGTACCTTCAAATTTAATAACAATTGTTTATATTGATGTATTTTTTATTTTTTTATTATTGCCATATGCTCTTTATTCTAGGAAATATAGCAATTACATGTTAGAATTGAAAAGGCAAGCAAGGTCTTTTTTAGAAATATACCCTAGCATTGCAAGTTCTTTACCTTCTGTTTCTCAGGCTATATTGGCATCTGTTGAATTAGTTGAACCCCCCTTAAGGGATTATTTAGCTGCCTTCGGTTCTTTATATAAAATGACAGGAGATTTAGAAGGATCTTTTATGAAAATATTTTCTTCTTCACCAAGAGATGTTAGACTCTTGTTAACATCTATATTAACAACAGCTAAGAGTGGGGGAAGAGCAAGTGATATATTGAATATAACTAGTAGGTATGCAGCAGAATTGCAGAGAATGGAGTTTTACTTAAGGAATAGGTTGCAATCTTATTCATCTGTAATATTTTTAGGAATAGCAGTTTACGGATTTTCTGTTGGTATGACAATAGTTATGCTTGAGGTTTTGAAAAGAAACGCAACATTTGGTTTATCAGGTGTTGCAACACAAGCAATAAATATTGCTGGTATTTTAGGTATATTTTTCTATTCTCTTTTAATTGTTTCAGCAGCTTCATCTTATATTATAGCAAAGGTTATATCTGATTTTGCCCCAAGGAGTAGTGAATACTTTATTTATTTAATATCAATAGGTACAATGACTATGGCTATAGCATTAAGTTTAGCAATTCATATTATATAATTTTATTCTTAATGTAGAATCCTTTTAGTGTAAAAATAAGAGGTTAAGACTTCTACAATTTAATTGGCAATAATAGAAGAGAGGTGTATAATATTGTTTTGATACATCTTTTCATAATTTTAAAAATTTTTTAAATTTAATATATTATTTTTGTCATGAAGGAAAAGCTTTCTTCTAATCCCATCAAAGGTAATGATTTAAAATTATTTAAATACATGGAATTCCAGAAAACAGCTATATTATAGAAAAATTAAAGCTAGCAATCAATTTAGCATATGTTCTATACACTTAGCCTTAGAGGTTTATAAGTAATGAAAACCTCACCCTTATGCTAAAAAGAAGCAAAAAGCAAAATGTTAAAAGAAACCCCATTTTATTTAAATAAAATGAGGTTAAATGTTAATAAGCTTTAAATAAAATAAAAAATATGGGTTAGAATTTGAGGAAAAATAGAGCTGTTAGTAATATAGTTGCAGAGATAATGATGATTTTGATTACTTTAGCTATTGGTTTCACATTAATAGTCTATTTATCATCTGCTGCTGGTGGTTTTATCAGCTTAACAAATAGCAATAACAATCAAGCCCAAATTTCATTGCAACAATACATTGTTCCAATGGGTTCATATATAAGTAATGGAAATTTATATTTTATATTTAACAGTGGTCCTATGGGGGCTCAAATCAATAGCGTTTACATTAATAATACATTAATTAATTCATGTTCCATTTTATTCAATAAAACTTCATATAGCTTACCTCATTACATACCTCCTGATGCTGTTGCAATTATTAAATGTACAAATGTTAAATCTTTGCCATCAATAATAACAGTAGCATATAGTGGAGGTGAAGTATATGCCATGGCAAACCCATCATAAAAGGTCACAATCAGCTATAGTAGGAACTATAATATTTATTATAGCAGCATTTATTATAGCATGAGTTATATTTAGTTTAATAAACTATAATCAGAATGTTATTACTATTCAAAAGAATTCTATACAAGTACAACAAATGGCAAGCTTGATGGAAAAGGATATACTTGCATATTATAACTATACCAATAATAACATCTATATAAATGTTTCTGGCATGGCTTATCCTTATAGTTATTACATATCTGGCATCTCAATTATATTAAAAAATGGCAGTTACATAGTTTATGATTCATACTCAGGAGGGAGTAATTCCTTACAAATAATAGTTAAAGGAGCTAATAATAGGATAACGACTTATAATTCATTACCAGTATCTCTTACCCCCAATTCATCTGCTTTAATAATTGTAAGTAATATTAAAAGTAATCCTATAGGAATTTCTATAAGTGTTGTTAATGGAAAATCTATAGCTTCAATACCTGTTGAGAATGTACAACAAATTATTTCAGCGCTTAAAACAAGCGGTGTTGTATATATAGTTCCACCAGTAACAAAAATAATAACAAATAAATACTTTAATGTAACCTTCAATATTAATTTTATTAATTCTACCTCAGTTCATGTAATAGGGAATGGTCAAGTAAAAGGGGATGATTATAATTGGAGCGTTTCCTTTGATGAACAAACTAAGAGCAATATAGGATATGTGTATAAAAAGGGTACTAATGATAATACTATTAATTTTTCTAATGGCACTAATATTACGTTTACTTCAGTTCCTTCAGGCTACTACTATTACTATAATATTTCGGATTTATATTTTTATAATAATACTCAAATAGACTATATTTGTTATCCTAATCCTTCTAGTGGAATTTTGTTTGTTAACCAGAATACGAATGTAAGCATAACTTATACTTGCCCTAAGCCTCATGATTAATTAGCTAATACTATATTTATAATAAGAATATAAATAATTTAAATTTTTATTTAATAAAATTTATTAATATAGAAACCTTTCTAAATTATTTAATGTTTCTATTATAATTATAAAAATTTATTGTTCTTTAGCCCCTACTTCTATTAGTTTTTTCCTTATTTCTTGAGGTATTTCCATCGATTTATTGTTTATTTCATCATATATTACAGAAACAATTTTACATATCGCTGATAATTGATTACTGCTCTCATTATATATTTCATAAGTATACCTTATGCTACTTTTCCCTAATAGTATCTCTGTTATATTAACGCTATATAAATCTCCAGGCCTTAGCGGATTTTTGTAATCGCATTCAGCATGAACCCTAGGCATTAATAATCTCTTACCTATTTCACCTTTTTGTGAAATATTTAGGGATGCAAAAAATTCCTCCTCTGTCCTTTCGCAAACTCTAAAAAAGTTAGAGAAGTGCATCATTATTGCAGCATCAGTTTCACTCCAATAAACTCTATATTTTAATGTAAATATAGGTTTCACGCAAATCACCAATAGTTAAAAAATAAAAGTAAATTAAAACTTTTGCTATTAAATAGAAAAACCTAATATTTAGGAAAACAGGAAAAAGATAGGTGTAAAAAATGTCAGCATCGCCAGAGCCAGCAAGGAGATTTGTTTCACGTTTAAATTCGTTGCTAGATAGAAATGTTACAATAAAATTAATAAATGGCAGGACTTATACTGGTAAATTAACAGGTTATGATCCAACAACTTATAGCATTATGCTAGAATCAGCTAAAGATAATGAAGGTAATATATGGCCCTTATCAATAATATACGGTAATAATATAAGCGAAATATTAATGGGGGAAAGCGAAATATTTAATGCAAAGGAATTCTCAGAGTTTTTATCAAGGTTTGGTAATATAGAAAAGCACTTAATAAAGGTGTACGATGATATAAATGTTGTTGAAGTAGGTAAGAGCATAAAGGTTTCTAAAGATGGTGTTGAAGGATCAGGCCCATTAGCCCAAAAAATATATAGCATTTATAGGGAATATTTAAGAACTAAGGGTATTAATCAATAACGGTGCTTTTATTAATGTTTAACATAAAGGATTTTGATTTAGCAGCCAGAATAGGCATATTAAAAACGAAGAGCTATAAAATAGAAACACCAGCTTTTTTTCCTGTTGTAGATCCATTAAAGCAAGATGTTAGTGTTAAGGAAATAGAAGAAATAGGTTTTAACCAAATCATAACAAATGCTTATTTATCATACAAGAGATTTGGAGAAAAGGTAATTGATGAAGGGATACATAAGGTTTTGGGTTTTGATAAGGTAATAATGACAGATAGTGGGGCATACCAAGTTTTAAAATATGGTAATATAGATGTTAATCAAGAAACTGTTATGAATTTTGAAAAAGCCATTGGAAGCGATATTGCAGTTATTTTAGATAAACCAACAGGAGATACGGATTATGATAAAGCTGAAAAAAGTGTTGAAGAAACTTTAAAAAATGCACATGAAGCAATAAATTTAAAAGATGATAAAACAATATGGGTTCTGCCTATTCAAGGGGGTAAATATTTAGATTTAGTAGAAAGAAGCGCTAAAGAATCTTCTAAACTACCTTTTGAAATGTTTGCTATAGGAAGTCCAACCGTTTTTTTGGAAAAATATCAATACAATGTAATAATAGACATGATAGCAATGGCTAAAAAATACCTGCCTCCTGAAAAACCTGTTCATTTGTTTGGTGGAGGTCATCCTTTAATTTTTCCATATGCAATTGCTTTAGGTATTGATTCTTTTGATTCCGCATCTTATGAGCTTTATGCAAAAGATGATAGATATATAACAGATTATGGAACGGAAAAAATTGAAGATCTTGAATATTTTCCATGTAATTGTCCAGTATGCTCGAGATATACTCCAAAAGATTTAATTCAAATGGATGTAAAAGAAAGAAGGAGGCTATTAGCTATACATAATTTATATGCAATAAAGAAATCGATGGATAGGACAAAGCAAGCTATAAGAGAAGGAAGGCTTTGGGAATTATTAGTAGAGATCTCAAGATATAGGCCAGAAATGCAAAGCACATTAAGATCTATAACCAAATATTTGAAATATATGGATAGATTTAATCCAAGATATAAAAGTTATTCAAGGGGGTTAAAGTTTTATGGAATAGAAAATTCTTGGAATCCAAGAATAATTAATTACAAAACATGGATCTTAACAAAGTATGAAATAAAAGATAATAAAACAATTTTATTAAAACCATATAATTGCAAAAAGGAAGATAATGAAGAATTTCACGTTATTTATTATGTCCCATATTTGTTGTTAATACCTTATGAGATTTGTGGATTATATCCAACAGCTCAATTCCATTTTTCAAACCCTATACCAAAAGAAGTTGAAAATGAGTTAGTAAACATGATAAGGGTATTTATAATAAAAAATAAAAGCAAGAAAATTGATGTTATAGCAAATAAAAACATTTCATATAGTTATGCTGTAGGTAAAGAAGCGGAAAGGTTAGGTTTAACTGTTTCTTGGGTTTAAATAACTATTTGCCTAAACTTTTCAGCATTTGCTTTAAATGAAGAAAGCATTTCAAGTCTTTCAGCTCTTCTTTTTTCAGATTCTTCAATAATTTGTTTTTGCCATTCTTCAGTAACCTTGAATTCTGGTAAAGGCTCGCTTCTCCCTGTTGGACCAACATGAACTAATGTGAAGTAGCTTGTTGTAGTATGTTTTTCTTCACCAGTTATTTCATCCCTTTTAACAACTTTTGCTATAACTTCCATGCTGCTTTTTCCTATGTTTGTTAATGTGCTATATATTATAAGAGTTTCTCCTACCATAACTGGAGAATAGAAATCTGTTGTATCTACCGATGCAGTAACAACAGGCCCTCTTGCATATCTAGTTCCAACTAGAGCAGTAGATTCATCTAAAAGCCTCATCAATTTTCCAGCAAATAATGTATTTAATGCCATAGCATCTTCAGGCATAACTACTTTATAATTTGTTATGGTAAATCTATCATCTAAACCTTTAGGGGGCAATGAATCTAATGCCTTTGTCCTTCTATCCTTTATCCTATTTTCTCTACTTTTCCTCCTCTTTAAAGCCTCTTGATATATTTCTTCCTCTTCCTTTGTTTTAGGCTCAATACATACATCTAAAGGAACAGGTCTAAGATCTTTTCCTACAGCAACGTAAGTCATGTGAGCTAATGTTGTTAACCTTTTTTCATTAAGTATTGGATTCTCTGCCTCTACCAATAATCCAATATCAATGCTAGTGTTTCCAACATAATCAACCCAAGCAGTTATGTTTGCATTTTCACCAACTAACACTGGGGAAATAAAAAATATGCTATCCATACCTGCTAATAATGTAGGTCTTTTAGCTATTCTAGTTGCTTCCATATTAGATACTTGTATCATCCAATCCTCCATAACTCCTCCAAATAACATGCCTAAAGGATTTGCATGCATTGGCATTACTTGAAATAAGGTTGTTAACTTCGTTTCAAATGGAGTTAATTTTCTCTTGCATGCCACAATTTTTCCCTAGAGAAATATTATGTTTTAAAATTAAATAGGCTTTTTAAGAATCAATACATTTTCCATCTATTAGAATCTTTTTTATATTCATATTAACTCCATATTTTGCTAATATTTTGGTAATTTCTTCCATAGCATTTTCATCAAGATCTATTATTTTATCTTCATTTCTGCAATAGATATTTATATGAGGGAAAGTTTGATCAATTCTCATCTTACCATCAACATCAAACGTATCAATTATTTTTAATGCCTCAAGCATTTTTATTGTATTATAAACAGTTGACATACCAACCCTTGGTAAAACTTTTTGTGTCTCATCATATATTTCTTTTAAAGAAGAATGATTCTTAACCATGCTTAATATTGTCTTTGATATAAGTATCCTTTGAGGTGTCATCCTTAGCTCTTTTTCGCTTAATTTTTCTAATACATTTTTCATTTCTTCGTCAAAATTTGTCTCTGCCATTTTTATCTCCGTAAATCTTATAAAAAGAAAGGTTTTAACTTTTTCTTATAAAAAATTTCTGATTAATAAATCATTTATATTCAGGAGGTAATGAATTTAAAAGGGCTCTAACTGCATCTATGCTCTTCATAAATCCTTGGCGTTCTTCATCGTTTAATGGTACCTCTAATACTTTTTCTACCCCATTTTTACCTAGAATTACTGGTACTTCTGCAACAACATCATTAACTCCATATTCTCCTTGTAATATAACGCTTGCAATTATAGCTCTCTTCTGATCGTTTTTAATTGCCTCTGCCATTAATGTTAAACCTGCTGCTGGTGCCCAGTTACTGCTATAACCTCTTAGTTTGATTACTTCTGCACCAGCGCTAACTGTTTTCTTAACTATATCATCGATTTGATCTTTTGTCATCAATTCACTTAATGGAACTCCTCCAACCATTGATAACCTAGGAACAGGGAACATGTTTTCTCCATGCATTCCTAATACTATTGGTAAAATTGATGCTGGGCTTATGCCTAATTTTTGGGATGCATAATAAGAAAGTCTAGGAGCATCTAGCAAACCACTAAAACCTATAACTTGGCTTCTTGGTGCCTTTAATCTCTTATATACAACATAGGTCATTGCATCTGATGGATTTGTTAATACCAATACCTTAGCCTTTGGAGCATATTCCTTAATGGCATCAGAAACCTCTGCCATAACTTTAGCATTTATTGCTAAAAGTTCTTCCCTAGTCTGCCCCGCTTTTCTTGGAAAACCGGCTGTTATAATTACAATATCCGAACCTGCCATATCTTTATAATCATTTGAACCAATAACCTTTCTGCTAGACCCAATAGCTGAAGCCATATGACCTAGATCTAAGGCTTCTCCTTGGGGCTTATCCTTTAATATATCAATTAAAACTACATCATCAACATCTCTCATTAAAAGGAAAGCACCAGTGGTTGCTCCTACCTTACCAGCACCACCAACTACTGTAATCAAGTCTCTCAACCTCTCATATATATAGTTATAAAAACCTGTAATTAGGTTTATAATAATAGGACGTATTGAATTTTTGCTATATGGTTAAATTTTAGTATAATGAATTGGTCTATTTAAGGCTAATTCTGCAACCTCTTTTAATGCTTCAGACATTGTTGGGTGAGGAGGCATGCTAAAAGATAAATCCTCTAGGCTTGCTTTTAGCTTTACTGCAAGAGTTGCTGATAACGCTATCTCAGATGCATGATCTGCTATAGCATGAACCCCTATTATTCTATTAGAAGAATCATAAACAATTTTTATTAAACCTATTTCCTCTTTTTCTATAACAGACCTGGCAAGACCTCCTAATGGGAGCTTTGTTTCTCTTGCATTTAATCCTAAAGAATTTGCTTGATTTAATGTATATCCAACAGAAAAGATTTCTGGGTTTGAAAACACAACGCTTGGAATTATATTATAATCTATTTCTTTTAGCATGTTTAAAATACCTTCTGCAGCAACAACTCCTTGTACAAAGGCCTTATGGGCAAGCATTGGATTACCAGTTATATCTCCCGCTGCAAAAACATTTGGATTTGATGTTCTCAAGTATTTATCAGTTTTTATAAATGATTTTTCATCTCTTTCTACCTTTATATTAGGTAAAACAGGTTTCCTTCCTATTGATATTAATACAGAATCGAATTCCATATCTTCATTATTTATGTTTATTTTTATATAATTTTCCCTTATTTCTTTTACTTCTTTTATAGTTGTATTTTTATATATTTTAATTCCCTTATTTCTTAATGATCTTTCAGCAAGTCTCGATATATCTGGATCTAAGTTTGGTAATATTCTGGGCATTGCTTCAATTAAGGTAACTTTAGAGTCAAGCTTTGAAAATGCATTTGCAAATTCAACCCCAACATAACCGGCTCCTATTATTAATAGGCTTGAAGGTTTTTCCTTTAAATTCAATATTGTTCTATTATTATGGATTAATTTCCCATCAACTTTCAAATTAGGTAAATCAATGGGCTCAGTTCCAGTTGCTATAATTAATTTTTTTGATTTTATATTATTATTTTCTTCTATAAACATTTCATTATTTTCTTCTATTTTTGCTTCATTATAAAAAACATCTACTTTATTGTTTTTTAATAGAAATGAAATACCTTCTCTTACCTTATCTGATGCGCTTATTGCTTCTTCAATTGCATCTTTAAAATCTTTATTTTCATAGGAGCTTTTTATTAATGCTTTAGTGGGTATACATCCATAATTTGTACATTCCCCTCCAAGCTTGTTTTTTTCTATTAATGCAACTCTTAGGCCTAATTGGGATGCTCTAATTGCTGCTGGATAACCAGCTGGACCTCCCCCAATTACAATTAAATCGTAAAGCTCCATTTACTTCACCAAATAAATTTTACCTATTTTTTCTCCTTTAGCTTCTTTGCTTGTTATAAATTCCGTTTTATGCAATGATCTCAAGTCTTTAACATATTTAGATAAGCTCTCATCTATGATGATTTTACCTTCTATAGGTTTATTTAAGCTAATATTATGAGATTTCTTATAAGCCCATATTTCCTTATTTATTTCTATTATTTCCAAAGCATCTTTCATAAGTTTTTGTTTTTCTTCTTCATTAAACCAAGGCTTAGGTATGTTTTCTTCATTTATGTTTTTATTATAAAGTATCTTATAAGAATAATATGTTATGAAAGGCATTATAGGGGAAAGCATTATTAAAGATGACTTAAACATCTCATGCAATCCCCTCCAAGAAGAAATTTGTTCTTCTTTACTAAATTCATTTTCTTTATTATATGCCCTGTTTTTAACCAATTCAACATAATTAGATGCAAATATATCCCATATTAATTCATATAATAAGCTTATAGGCTCAAACATGTCAAGGGTTTGATAGCCTTTATCGATTTTTTCTATATAGTCTTGAGTTAATGCTAAGAAAGCCTTTTCAGTATCTCTATATTCCCCTTCTAAATATGGAAATGAAGATATAAATCTTGTTAAATTCCATATCTTTGTTGCAAAGTTCCTTCCAGTTATTATTTTATTTTCATCAAATCTATAATCATAGCCTAATTTTGCAGAAATAGCAGCCCAAAATCTAAATGAATCAGCACCATATTTGCTTATTATGGGATCAGGATCAATTACATTTCCCAATGATTTGTGCATTGGCCTACCTTTAGGATCAAGGCCCATACCTGTTATTCTTATGTATTTAAAGGCAGGCCTTTTGGTTAATTGATAAACTCTTAATAAAGAATAGTATAGCCAAGACCTTATTATATCTTCCCCTTGAGGTCTTAAAGTGTTTTGTATAGCCTTTTCAAAAAACTCCTTGTTTTCATTCCATTTTGTTACATATAAAACTGAAATACTTGAATCAAACCATGTATCAAAAACCCTCTTTTCTCCAACAATTTTTTCTTTTGGGGCATTGCAAACTGGGCATTTATCAAAAGGTATTTCATCTTTCCATGGCCTATAATATTTGTTTTCTTCTGGCGGAATAAGTATTGAATTGCAATTTGTACACCTCCAAACAGGTATTTCTGTCCCATAAAATCTATCCCTTGATATTGGCCAATCCATAGATATGCTATCTATCCAATCTAATAGCTTCTTCTTATGCATTTCAGGCCTTATATCTATTTTATTTATGATTTCTTTCAGCTCATCTTTAAATGACAATTGCTTTAAGAAAAATTCCCTTCTATTTATTATTTGCAAAGGTGTTTTACATCTCCAACAAACCGGTATACTATGCCTAATTTTTTCTTTTTTTACTAATAATTTTTTCTTATCAAGCTCTTCTGCAATTTTTTCTCTTGCCTTATTTACTGTTAATCCAGATAAAATACCTGAATTTGGTAGCATCGTTCCTATTGGTCCTATTAAAACCTTTGGTTTTAAATTCAATTCCTTAAAAAGCCTTACATCATTTTCATCTCCATAAGAGCATACCATCATTAGCCCTGTTCCAAAGCTCATATCAACACTTGGATGCTCAAATATTTCTAATTCATTTTCATACAAAGGAGATATTGCTTTCTTTCCTTTGAGATCTTTATATCTTTCATCTTTAGGATTGTAAATCAATGCAGCACAAGAAGCTAATAATTCTGGCCTCGTTGTTGCAACAGTTACATATCTTTCTTCTCCCTTTATTTTAAAGTTTATGTAATATAAGTAACCTTCTTCTTCATCATATTCTATTTCCGCCTCAGCTAAAGTTGTCCCACATCTGGGACACCATCTAACAGGTCTTTCATCCTCATATATTAACCCTTTTTTATAAAGTTCTGTAAAAGTTTTCTGCGTCATTTTTCTATATTTTTCACTATCAGTCCCTTCTTTCCAATAATCAAAGCTGCAACCAAGCCTCTTCCATACATTAACTATTTCTTTTTCGGCATTATCTAAAAAATTTTTACATAAATTTAGAAATTTTTCCCTCCCTTCTGGGGTTGACGCAAACTCATTTGCCTTTATGTTATATGCCTTCTCTACTTGAACTTCAACAGGTAATCCATTTCTATCAGCATAAAATGGTGTGATAACTTTAAAACCCTTTAATTTATAATACCTTGATATCATATCAATTTGAGAATAATGAGCTGCACCTCCTACATGCCACTTCCCACTTGCATATGGTGGGGGGGTATCTATAACGAGGAGTTTGTTATCTAAATTTTCCTCCTCTTTTTCTTTTTCCTCCTCCTCTTTTTCTTTTTCCCATTCTTCAATTATTTTCAATTCTAAAGATGGATCCCATTTTGTTTCATTGGTTTTGGGCTTTAACGCTTCCATTTTAATTACCTTATTTATTAAGAAAACATTAAATTTAAAACGTTTTTTAATCTATTTAGGTTATTAATACTGAGTAGAAAAATTTAAAAATATTAAAAATTAAATATTGTAAGTAGTAAAATTAGAGGTGTGAATAATGCATTATACAATTAAGGGAGTTGGTAATGGTAAAGGAAAAAAGAATAGCAAAACAATATCAGATATAGTTGCAGTTGTAATGCTTATATTAATAGCAATAGCTGCTGCTGTTTTAATTTATCTATGACTCTCAGGTTTAGTTGGATCAGTACATTCATCAAATCCTGCTTTATATGAAAAAATTAGTATAAATGCTGTTCAAATTAAAACAGGTAGTAGTTATAATGTTACAGCTTATGTGTTAAACTCTGGTAGTAGTCCTGTTACAATAGATGCTATATATGTAATTAATGCTAGTGGAGTGACATTATTTGGTGGAACTCCGAACACTCCGGCCCCGGGTCCTGTTACAATAGGACCTAATAGCATTGGAGCTGTTTCATATACTAATACTAGTAAGATCCCTATCACTCCTGGTACACCAATTACTGTTGAAGTAGTAACAACAAATGGAGTTCAGGCAACTTATCAAACAACATGGCCCTAATCTTATAATTTAAAAACATTTTTATTTTTTATAGAAATAAAGCCAATTCTTTTTAAGCAAGGTAAGAGAGCTTAGAGCTAAGATAGTCCTCATATAAAGATTCTTAAGAAAAATGATAAAAATAAGCATTGGTTGAAAGAGCTATCATAAATCTTAGAACTGATATCTTAAGCCTATTAGGGTTATCTTCATAGCCTTTCCATATTGATCATCAAAACACTTCTGCTCAATGGAATTCTCTTGGTAAAAAGGAATGAGATTTATTGAGAAGCAATAATTATTATGATAGAAAAAAGGCAAACCCCACCATTCAGAGCGGGAGGTCAGATATGTACTCTATTAGAGTGAGGTGCTCATTGGATTTTATAGATTTATATTAAATAGCTTAGATCTCCAGGTATTTTAGGTATTTCTCCAGCAATGCTTATAACATCTTTTTCCAAATCGTTAACAATTTCTTCAATTTTTTCATTGATTTTATTTAATTCAACCTTTTTTTCAACTCTTTTTTGATAAAATATTGAAACAGTTATCATATTGCTTTCAACTTCTTTTTTACCAACATATATTATTATGGGAGGCTTTGCCGTTGTTTCTATTAACCTAACATCTCCTGATAAGCTAGTCCTACTGGTTTCTTTATAACCTGATCTAAATCCATTCTTTATTAACTCTTTATGTAAACCTTTAGCAACATCCTCAACCTTGCTATCGCTTTCATCTCCTGCCTTAATAGCTAATACTGCAAATTGCAAGGGGGAAATTGAAAATGGTAACCTACCTTTATAGTTTTCTAAATAAACACCCAAAAATCTCTCAATGGATCCAAGCAATGCTCTATGTATAACATAAACGTTTATATCCCCAAAAACTTCCTTAACCATATCATATATCTTAAACCTTCTAGCTAAATTAAAGTCAAATTGTATCGTTCC